>JASJDB010000213.1 GCA_030065315.1 Xenococcaceae cyanobacterium MO_167.B52
GGCAATACTTCAATTCAAAATTCTTCTCAAAGGACTCGTATCGAGCGCTCTAGTAGGACAGGCAAGAGAAGAGATCAATACAGTAGTGGTGTCGTACAGAAAAGTGAGCAATATTGCGATCAATTAGGCGACGAGAATTTTTGTATGCAAAATAACGAGCAACGCACCCGTGTTCGTTACGGACGTGGTCGTTAAAACATCTAAGATGGCAATTGGGTTTCAAAACTTCAGGAACAATTAAATTTAAGAACCCATCTAGTGTTGTCAAGCAATCTAATTCCACAAAAACATTCACTCTAGTCGATGAGATTAAAACTAATGAACATACAGACTAATAATTTGATCAAAGGAAGCAAAAAAGTCATTCTAGGCTTATTCGCCATCTCAGCTTTCGGTATAGTAGCTTTGCCTGCTAGAGCTGATAATGCGGTAATTCAAGAATCGATTCAGGAGTCGATTAACACTGGTAATGGCAATACTTCAATTCAAAATTCTTCTCAAAGGACTCGTATCGAGCGCTCTAGTAGGACAGGCAAGAGAAGAGATCAATACAGTAGTGGTGTCGTACAGAAAAGTGAGCAATATTGCGATCAATTAGGCGACGAGAATCTTTGTATGCAAAATAATGAGCAGCGCACCCGTGTTCGTTATGGACGTGGTCGTTAAAACATTCAAGATTCTAATTGTATTGCCAAATTTGAAGGTTTTCTAAAAAGTCAAGCTAAATCTAAAAAACTAAGTCAAGAAAGAGAGGATATATGGTTGCAGAAACTACTTTAAGTTTTTTTTAAAATAGCCTATCAACAAGTACTCTTCTCTTCTTGATCACTTTATAAAGTTGAGGACTCAACTATGCAACTTAAAAAACTAATTTTCTTATTAGTTATCTTATCTTTCTCTTTTCCTACAACAGCCAATGCTGGTGATATTGATGTAAATACAGGCAATGTCAGGGTTAGAACTCAACAAAATGGTAGTATTTCTGTAAATACTGGCAGAAATCAAATACAGGTAGATCGAGCTGGAACTAACACTGATTCCTGGTGGAGGTCTTGGTACTATTGGAATCGAGGCAGACGCAGCTGTAACAGTAGCACTTACCAAAGATCTACTCAAACTACTACCGTTAATGGTCGTACTCGAACCTACAGTAATTCGACAACTACCTGTCGTTAAAGAGCAAGAATTTTTTGGAGGTAATAAATGAAATTAATCTGGTCTTATTTAAGCCTACTATCTTGCTCAAGTCTATTGATAGTTGTGCCATCTCTCACTACTTCTGCTACAGCGCAATGCGTACAAGCTGATATAGGAATTCAATACAATATTAGTGGTTCTAAGAAGCCAACACGACGAACCAACGATGTTGATATGCAGAGTAGTGGAGATTGTCGAGGAAATGCCAGCGTAACCACGGGAGTACAAGGTAATGTAGGTGGCAATGGTCGAGTACGTCAAGATCGCAGAGTACGCCATCGTTTTGAAGGCAGTCGTAACAGTGGTAATAATAGAGGTTCAACAGTTCAAATTAAAGTTAATCCCCAAATTGATGTCTATAATCCAGCGGATAATTTGAATCACTAAAGTACAAAATTTATCTTGGAAAAATTAGAATCTCAATTTCTGAAATCTTAAAAGCTATAGAAAAAGCATCGGCTACGGTCTATTAGTATCCGTAAAGATAGCTCTTTCATATAGCTAAAGGATTTCAAATATTTTAATAATTTTTAGAAAAGTAAAATGTTTAATAAAGTTAGCTTAATTAGTTTAGTGAGCTTGAGTATTTTTGGGTTAAATGTTGTTCCAACCCAAGCCAATCCGACAAATATTCAAACTAGCGAGCCATCTGTCACAGTTAGTGGCGATGGTAATAATATTAATCAAACGACCTATCAATATATCTTAAATAATCCAGGTAGAGGAATTATTAAAAGAAATGAGCCTAATGCTCCTCAAGGAAGAAACAATCAAGTTAATTCCGACAAGGAACAAAAGAGCCAAAAAGAATGGGGGATGACACAAGGTAGCCAGAATAGTCGAGGTCGAGGTCGTTAGTCTTATTGGAATTTAGTTTTTCTAGCTTCCTATCATCAAACGTTAATGGTGGCTGCTATGTAATCCTTAGACTTAAATTCCCAACCTGATAATTTTTGCAGTATAACTATCGAACCTGCAATATTATTGTTTGATTTAGGCTTCCATTATTTGAAGTTTGTTGGCTAACTTGGGTTTGTGGAGCAACCAACTCAACTTTAACTGAAGCATTCTTAATATTATATTTTCCTAAGATCTCTATCGTGTTTGTGCCTCTTGATAAATAAGATGACAAATCAATCCTAGTATTTCTATCTTTGATGTTTTGCAAAACTCTACCATTGAGTTTGATCAATCCGTCGATATTCCCCCTGGAGACATTAACAATGAGAATATGAGGTTGAGAGAGAGTAGCTGCGGATATAGAAATAGTAGAACTTTGAACTTGCCGTTGTGTTGAATAACTATTTTTATTGTTGTTAAACTCCATTGATGTTTGAGACCAAGCTGTTGTAGCTACTAGAGAAGAAGCTATAGATGTTAATAGTAAAAGATATTTAATATTCACGCTTTCTCTGGGATATATTCGATCAGTTTTGTTGGTGATTGACGTATAAACAGAGATTAAAGTTTCCCATTTTCATAAAATAAATATAAAACAAGTAAATAAATGAATAATACAGTTACTTTCTTAAGTTTAGTACCAATTAGTTTGTTTGGTTTGGCTACGAGTCTTCCTGCTAATGCTAATATTCCTCAAACTAGCATTCAGGAAATTTTGATTGAAGGAGAGTCTAACAAAGTCTATCAGGAGTTAAATCAAAGTCTGAATCTAAACTTTGTTTATCTCCCTGAAATAGCAGAATCCGTACTTCCTACTTTTAATATTCAAGGAGTATTTTTAGATGATCTAAATAACCAAGTTACTCAAAGCATAAATCAAAATATTCTAGACTTTCAATTGCTTGAAACAAGCTTGATTAATTTTGATAGTAATGATTTTTTGAATAATGATGGTATTCTAAATGGTAAACAATTTATCACTCAAGAAGTTTTTACAGATGGCAATGATAATTCAATTACTCAACAAAGCGAGCAAAAATTAACTGATTTTATTTGGTTAGATGGATTAACAAGTAGTGTAGAAGATAAAGATTTTAACTACTGGCTTGACGAAATATTAGTCGAACAAAAATTAGATTCACTTCAATTTGCCTTACAAGATACTTTGATTTTTGGCAATAAAAATACTGTTTATCAAACTATTGATCAAACTCTAAATAGTTTCATTTTTACGAATAATGATCTTAGTAATTTATTAGAAACAAATATTATAGATGAAACAACAGGTTTTAATCCTGTTCAATTTACTATTCAGGAAACATTTGTCGATTCTGGTCAAAAAAACTCGATTTCTCAAACTATTAATCAAGTAATTGGTGACGTTTCATTTATTGATGCCAGTTTTTTAACTCCAAGAGACCCTATTATTCAGCAAAATGGTAACGCAGTTGTAGAAGCGAATAATTCAATCGATTTTAATATAGATGCATTCATCAATGATATTTTAAATATAAAAAATAATATGCAAGTTGAAGCAACTCAAATTAATGTCCAAAGAATTGAAGTAAGAGAAGATAACAACACAAGGATTCAAAAGAATTCACAGGAATTAGTAGTTAGTGTTTCTGAACCTAATACTGGCAGAATAACAATATTATTCTTATTTATTATGGGAATAGTATCCTATCGTAGAAAAACCTTGGAAACTAAATAATTAATAAGTAGCTAAACTGTATTAAACATCAAATGCTGAAAGCAGATGTTAGAGCATGGCTATAGTGAAATCATATTCTCTAGAATTAAGAAAAAGATTATTGATGTTTTAGTCTATAAAGTTACTGTTTACATTGTTTGTACAAATCTTTGAATTTCCTTTGTTGTACTTTATGATCGACTATAGGTTGAGGATAGTTACAACTGTATCGTTCTAAATCAGAGATTTTTCCTGTCACTAACTGTTCCGTATCTAGAGAACTGATTTCTGGTAACCAGGTGCGAATATATTCTGCTTCAGGATCAAATTTTTGGGATTGAGAAGCAGGGTTAAAAATTCTTAAGGGTTTAGGATCCATGCCACTAGAGGCACTCCATTGCCAACCTCCATTATTAGCAGCCAAATCCCCATCATATAGCTTCTGCATAAAATATTTTTCCCCCCATCGCCAGTCAATAATTAAATCCTTGGTCAAAAAACTAGCTACAATCATCCGACAACGATTGTGCATCCAACCTGTTTCGTTTAATTGACGCATAGCAGCATCTACGATGGGATATCCTGTTTTACCTTCGCACCAAGCTTGAAAATATTCTTGGTTATTGTCCCAAGGAAAATCTTTGAATTCTGCTCGATATGCACCTTGTTCTAGTTCTGGAAAAAAGTATAGACAATGTTGATAAAACTCTCGCCAAGCTAATTCTTTTTGCCAAGTAATAACGTTAGTTTTTGCCTCTTCACTACGACAATTTTCTAAGGCTTCTAAGGTGGCTTGCCAAATGGTACGAATCCCAATTGCTCCAAATTTTAAGGCTGCACTAAGTAAAGATGTTCCTTCGCTCCAAGGATAATTGCGTTGCTCATCATATTCATAAATGGCTCTGTGGCAAAATTCTTCCAGCTTTTCTGTTGCTGCTGTTTCTCCTGGCAACAAAAGTAAGGGATTATCCCAAATAAAGCCTAAATCTTGAGCTGTAGGTAAATTAATTACTCCTGCTGCCTTAGCTTGAGCAATTTCATCACTATTTAACCCTTCCAAGTTAGTAATATTTTGGGTTGGAGTCAGTTTTTTTTGGTGCTTCCAATTATTCCAAAAAGGGGTATAAACTTTGTAAGGAGCATCAGATTTAGTTGATATTTCTCCTGGATAATGTAACAGTTGATCCCAAAAAGTTTCGGTTTTAATGGCTTTTTGCTTGAGGATTTCTTGGATTTTATGATCCCGTTCTCTCGAATAAGGCTCAACATCTAAGTTCCAATATATAGCTGTAACTTGTAAAGTTTCTGCTAAATGGGGAATCGCCTTAGATGGCTTTCCTCTCAAAATTAGTAAGTTGCCCCCTAACTTGGCATAAGACTTCTGCAACTGTTCAATACAGCCTATCATATACTTAATTCTGGCGGGGGCAATATCATCTCGCTGCAAAATATCATCATCGAAGCAGAATAGCCCGATTACCTGGGAAGTTTGTTCTCTGGCTGCTGCTAAACCTATATTATCAGTGACTCGCAAGTCGCGACGATGCCAAAACAAAATACGATCAGACATATGATTAACTGAGGCAGTTTCATTAAGTTACCGTCCGATCCTACTATTTTTTAGTTCTTTTGCACTAACACAACTTATTTTTTATTTCCACCTATTGCTTCAGTTAATAGTTGAGTGAAAACATCATCATCTAGCCTTTCTAAAGCTTCTAAAATAATTTCTGAACTGGATTCGCGTAGATTTCCCGATTGCTCTGAACAGGGAAGCAACAGTGAAAGATGAGTTAATAGCTGATTAATTTCAGTTTTGAGGCGAGCCCGCTTTGCATGTAAAACTCTGACTGTACGACGAATAGAACGTTCTTTGGCAAACTCTACTAGCAAATCATTCTTTGGTGGCAGCTCGTGCATTACAGAATCCTTGAATAAATAATTTGAGAGGAATCTCCATAAATTTTATGGTGATCTTTGTAGAGATTCTGTTTTGTATTAAATCTGATATAAATCTTGAGAGGAAGCCAAGTTCAATTAAATTTAAATGTATTTAAATTTAAACATCTTTGTGTAGATTAATACATATATTGATTGCGTTTTCCTAAGCTGCCTTAAACTATATTAATGATTACTATCTATCTATAGCTTCGGTCTGTCTCAATACAAACACCAAAGAGTTAATTTTCCGATTAATGTAGTATTACTATTTAATTTGTAAGAATTATCTAGCTTAAGGTCTTTTATCCTAAAGGATTCCTAACCCTAAACCTAAAGGATACACCTTCGGATAAGGGTACTGCTTCGCATATCACTAGTCTTTAATCATGACTGGTGATTTCTGTAATATGATTTAGTATTCACCTACTCTAATTTTATTGATTTATAAAAAAAGTTAAACAAAATTTAATTCTTGTTTAACCTTGAAGCTAGACAAATTAGTTGGGTTTGTGTTTAATTTTTCCGAGCTTGTCTCACCATACCAATCAAGGTTTGATGAGCATCTTCTGAATCAGCTAAAGTGTGATCAAAAGTAATTCTAATGGGGATACTTGCTCCTTTCACTTGTGCGGTTAAGTTCATTCCTTCTGGATCGATAGAAATCATTTTAGCCGTCTCTGTTTCAGGCGCATCACCAAATACTTTGGCATATAAGGCGATCGCTTCTGCATGATCTTCATTCATATGCTTACAAATGCGATCGCTTATTTCAGGGGTAATTTTATCAGACATAATGGGCAATTAAGATTACAAGAAACAAAACATAGTATAGTAAGTTTTCTACTAGTAGCTAATTACTGTTCACTACTTGTTAATTGGGATATAATGATAAATTGTGTCGAATTTAAAATAATTCATGCCCAAGCTCAAAACTAAAAAATCTGCTGCTAAAAGATTTCGGGTCACTGGTAGCGGAAAGAAAATCATGCGTCGGAAAGCTTTTAAAAATCACTTATTAGAACGTAAGAGCAAAGAACGCATTCGTCGTCGCTTATCTAATATTGCAGTGGTACATGAAAGTGATGAACCCAATATTCGCCTAATGATGCCCTATATTTAGGCAAAAAATTCTATTGAAGTTGCTTTTAATTTAAAAGCATCTCTTGCTATCAAATTTATACCAATAACTTCTAGTAACTATGACCAGAGTAAAAAGAGGTAACGTTGCTCGTAAACGTCGCAAAAAAATCCTCAAACTAGCCAAAGGCTTTCGTGGTTCCCATTCTAAGCTATTTCGTACCGCTAATCAGCAGGTAATGAAAGCCTTGCGTAATGCTTATCGCGATCGCCGTAAGCGCAAACGTGATTTTCGTCGACTGTGGATTACTCGTATTAACGCTGCTGCACGCCAACATGGTTTGAGCTACAGTCAACTAACAGGAAAGCTCAAAAAAGCTAATGTAGGCTTAAATCGCAAAATGCTTGCTCAACTAGCAATGGTAGACCCTTCAGCATTTGCTAAAGTTGTGGAAATTGCCAAACAAGTAAATTAAAGACAATTAATTTAGTCTCAAAAATATGTTGCAGATAATGACTCGGTTTTAATAAGCCGAGTTATATTTTTTTTAAACAGGAACTATGCGATCGCAGCATCAACGATTTTCTGTTGGCTGTTGAACTGAGCAGGTTAGATTACAAAAGTTACTGGCGAAATTAGAAGCATAAAAAATCCCCTTAAATACTAAGATAAAGAGCAGCAAAAAATTTTTTTTGAAAATTTAGTACCAAATTCAAAAAATAGTGCTATACTACAAAAAGCAAAAGTAAGGAGGTCGAAACCAGTGAATACAGCTAATGCAAAAATAAACTTTATTAAGTCTGAAGCAAATCTATATTCTTGGCTACTCAATACAATAAAAAATCCTTACCAGATGCTCGGCTCGTATTTTAGTAAACAATACCAGCCGTCAGAGAGTTTATTATTAGGATAAATCCAATTAGAGTTTCATACTCATTAAACTACTATCTACAAGGTAGTTGAGCTAAACTAATTTTTTACACAACTATATAGACTGAGTTTGATAGCTATATACTGATTATTTCAGTTAGCCTATTAAGGTATTTTCTCCTATAGCAAACAAATTCTCATTAATCCAAACTAACGAGAGACTTAGTAGATCAGATTAAAAGACAGTAATAATAAATAAGAGTTATGGTTGTTGAATTTTTTCTCTCTTGAGAAAAGTTACTCATAGGTCTTTCTGAGGTTTAACTGTCAAACCCTCACCAAGAGAGTTGAATATGCTTTTTGACCAAAAGGATTCATTCTCTTAAAGACCTTAATTTTCGGTCAACTAATTCTTATTAACTAGCTATTGTTCGACAATTGCTAATAGCAATTACAGACTTTTTGTATATTCCTAAGTGCATTAAATTAGGTAGGATAAATCTAACTAATAATTAGCCCAACTTAATCTTAAGAACTCTAGTTATTGCTAGTAAATACATAGCTAGCTTGGTTTGGCTTGAAAAGATCCAGATTTATTAAATAACAGTCATATCTCTAAATAAGAAGAGGAGTTTGTCATGAGAAACCTATTATTTCATCGAAAGGAATAATATTATTTGAAACCATTTTTATTCGCAATAAATGTAGATTGATACTAATAGTATTTGGCAAATTTTAGCTTTTTTGCTGCTATTGATACTACGTGTACTACATAAAATTTTGTTGTCTTAATTACCAATATAGGGTGAATAAGCCATTAAATTATCTCGTCATTTATGTGATTAATAAAGCTAAAATCTGAACCTTGAAAACTGAATAAAGTAATACATTGTTCTCAGCAGCGTAGCATAACGTACTCGCGCGTTCACGGATAAACCGCACAATGCCTTAGCGGAGATTTCCTCCGCAGGGTCGCTCGTTAATGCGCCAGCCTCATAAGCTGGAAGATATGGGTTCAACTCCCACTCTCTCCGCTTTAATGCCCTGTGGTGTAATTGGCAACATCTCCCTCTTTGAAAGGGAAGATTCCAAGTTCGAGCCTTGGCGGGGCAATCATACTCCTGTAGCCCAACTGGAAGAGGCAGCAAGTTTAAGCCTTGTTTCGTGTCCTAAAGGATACCGCTTCGCATATGGGTTCAAATCCCACCAGGAGTATTAAACAAATTGTAAATTTAAAGGAGGTGAAACTAAATTGACTCAAATGACAGTAACAGATGCTTTGGCTGAATTGACTCTGTTAGAAAAACGGATTGATTCTGCTAGAGCAGATTTAGGAAATAATGCTTTAATTACTTTTGTCGAAGTTGGTAAAGTGCCAACTGGTTTTAGAACTAGAGAAGAGTACCA
>JASJDB010000214.1 GCA_030065315.1 Xenococcaceae cyanobacterium MO_167.B52
ATTTGGCTAAAGCACAATCACCAAGATAAAGATAATGTTACTGAGCATAAGAGCTAAACCACCTAGGTTAGACCATTTATATTCATCAGTTGTTATTTCTTGAGTCTCAAGTAAAGAATGAGTTTTTTTCTCTGTTGGAATTAATTCATCTTTTAGTTGAGACATCAAATTGTTTAAAAAAGAAGCTGCTTCGGTAGAACTGTTAGCTGCCATAGTTGTTGCCACTTGTTCCATTACCTGCATCAAACCATAGTCGAGTAAATGTGGATGGGCATCTAAAATTAAGGCAGAGCGTTCGGGGTAAGTCAATACACCACAAATCAGATTACGATAGCTCTCTTCTTGTTTTTTATTCATCTTTTTTGATTGCACTTTTGATATAAATCCTAAACCCAGAGCATCTCTAGCTCACGAATTAACAGTTACCATAATTTGGTCATAGGTATGATAACTCGGAAATATGCAATTTTCGTTAACTCAAAGATAATACCGTTTCTCAAAACTGAATAATTACCCATCAATATAGTTTTTTCAAACAGATAATAATAATACCAATTCTCACTCATTAAGCTGTCTTGCTATATAAGACTTTTCATAATCATTTATAACAGCTAGATCTCACAATTCAAGTATAAATTGTGAGATCTAATAGTACTCCTATAATATAGAAAGGGGTTTTGATAATATCAGGGTTAGGATATGGAGTTTAGAAGAAACAAGAATTGTGATTTTCTTAGTTATTAATATGAATTATTTTATGCCTGCCAAGCTAATAAGCTAATCTACATTTAACCTAAATTTTGACTAACTATAAACCCAATCCTAAAATCTTCTCTTCTCCCTTAACTTATTAGACATTAATCATTAAAACCTTTAGAATAAGACCCCTTATGCTATTTTCAATATCTCTATCTCTTTTTGATTTATTGGCATAACTGATTCTTGAGAGACTGGATAACTTTTTGCATAAGCCAATAGGTCATGAGTCCATTGAGTAAATAATTCAAATACTTGTTCAATCAAATCAAAACTTTCTTGTCGAGTCTTTTCCGATATATAGATATTTTCAATAAACTGATTCACATCATCAGAATTAGCATTATGATCTTTTTCAGTATCAAGATGAAGCCCTCCAAAATACTTATATTCTTCGTTAGTAAGTAGTTTCAATTCATCAGTAACTTGTCTAGTAAAAGATAGGGTAGTCTCCGCAGTCGCTTCCATTGCTTCCATAATTATTAGCTTGTGTAATGGTTGAGACTGAATGATATGTTTATAGAGTTCATGGGTCATAAATCGTGAGCCTTTAGTTGTTTCACTCCATAAAAATTTTAAGGAATCATTAAGCTGTAAAGAATAATTAAATTCTAATTTTTCTAAATCCGCTAAAAACCATTGCCAATGAAAATCATCTTCATAAGTATGCTGGTTTAATATTTTTTGTATTGGGTCGTTAGTAGGTTCTTGACGAAAAACATACTTACACAAATCAGAAAAACTCATAATGAATGGTGCAGTACAAGGAGCGAAAGATAATCTTTTGATAGCTGGTATACTTTGATCCTGCATAAATTCAAACAAAGGTAACTGGGAATATATTTTTTGCTTTTGTTCAATTAGAGCCAAAATATGTTTCATGATTGTCAACTTATTTATGAATCAATAGGTTAATTTTTGAATTTTTCTTGATGACTTGTGTAACTTTTGATACTACAGTCAGCCTTTGATAGAGTAGCTTAGGTCTAATTTCTTAAGTGAAAATACCAGTTTTGACTAACTCGTTAATATAGATTAGCAATGAAAAGAAAAAAATCAGTAATTTAACTGGTATTAATGAAAATTCTGTTAAGAATGCAGCGATTACACGGAGAGCGGGATCAGCTTTTCCTTCCAAAGCCAATAAACAACATAAGTAATTTTGGCAAACATATTTTTAGATACTATGAATAACCTCTTCTGTATAATGGTAAATTCTGGTATCTAAGTACCTGTTATTCGATCCCAATTGGTTGTAGCATAATTTCAAGTATATAAAATATCTTGATAAAAAATTTTGGTATTATGTTGCAGGTGGATACTGAAAAAGCATTTGAACAAGAAGTTCTAAGAGCTTCTCAACCAGTATTAGTGCATTTTTGGGCTCCTTGGTGCGGTTTATGTCGCATGATTAATCCCATGATGCTAAAGTTACAAACCAATCCCAAACAACCTATTAAACTTGTCACGGTTAATGCTGACGAAAATTTTAAGTTAGCGAATACTTATCAATTGAAAAATTTACCTACTTTATTGCTCTTTAAAGACGGAAATTTACTCAAGCGACTAGATAACTTTAATGGTAGAGAAGGATTATTGAACAGTTTAGAGAAAATTGTTAGTTCTGATTTCCGACAATCTGCTTAACAAACTAGTGCCTTTTAGTATGATTCATATAACTCGAAAACTTGGCGACAAAACAGTTTGAGTTTTGTTGCTATTTCTTCTACAGGAAGATGTTGACCACATAATTGCCAGTTTTCGATGGTAGAAAATCGCCAAACTTGTCCCAGATGACTAAATCCTGCGGTTTCTAAACCAATAAATTTTTCTTCTTTGTCTAAAGGGTCTTGATAAAAACGAATCTGTACTAGTATACTGTTGCTCTGGAGTTTTCTACTCCAACCTGGAAAGTGAAACCCAATATCTATAGAGTCTGGATCGACTAACTTTAGAGTATCAGGATCATTGCGCCAGGGTTTGAGGTCAGCTTTAGCGTCGGGGAACTGAGCTTTAAAGAGAGTCACAATTGAAGCGATTTTGGTAGTAATATCCAGTCCTTTCGCTCTCTCAGATGCGTTCACAAGTAATTTTTCTCCTCTAGTTAAACAAGTGTTTTATTATTTATGACAAAAGATTAGTCATTTATGTGTAATCTATTAGCCCGTTTGTAATCTATTATCGAAAAAACTTTAGCTAAAATTGGTTAAGTAAGTAATTTTAGTGAAGATGTTGTTGTATCGTTAGTAGTGGATATACATAAAATAAATATACAAGAGGGGTTTTCATCAGGGAGAGTAAATTTTTATGAATCTTAAGCATTTATCATCTTTGGTAGCGTTTAGTGTTCTTGGTTTGAACTCTGCTCCAGCTTCTGCAGAATCAGCATTACCTTCAGGTTTAAATTTTTCTTGCCAAATAAAAAATGGGGTTCCAGTAACTGTAGTTGAAGGGGAAGGCAGTCAACAACCTATCTTCCATTGGGACAGTGGCAATTTACCAGAATCAATAGATTCTCAAGTTGTTTGTAGTGAGGTAGCTTTAAAACTGGAAGAGCATGCTGCAACGGGTTCAGACATGACGAGTCTTAGGTTTATTAGTTCTCAACAAGGAGGATTACCCGCAATTTGTGCAACCCAAGATGCTAGAGAATGTAGTTTATTGTTATTGACCCTAGCTCCAACAGTAGAACCTCAGCAAACAGCAAGACTATTTTTAAGTTCGATTATAGACAAGGATTTAACAGTAGATAAATTGGAATTCAATGATCGAGGATTTCAATCTACTAGTTATCATGTTAGTATTTGGGACTTGTTGGGACTTAGCGCAAAAATAAAGTTTTTAAAATAGAAGCTTTGTCAAAATAGTCACACTATCTCCTTGTTTTAGGTCTTTGCTCAAGGCTGATCTTTTATTTAGCTCATTGTTAATTTTTTCTAAAAGTTTAATCGTAGGCTGATGGTTCGGTTTAATCTTTAGGGATTGTTGACAATGAGCTTGGGCATCTTTATATTGTTTCAACTGGTATAAAGCTTGGCAAACTTGAGTCCAAGCGTAAGAATGGTCAAGTTTAATTGAGATTACTACACGGGTTGTTTTAATCGACTCTTCTAATTGTCCTAGTTTGAGTTGGATTTGCCCTTTATTAAAAAAACCATTATAAAAACTATTATCCACTGCAATCGCTCGATCAAATTCTCTTAGAGCCGATTCATACTGTTGTAAGTCAGCTCTAGCTAAACCCCTACAATTCCAGGCTTCAGCAAAATTAGCATCTATATTAGTGGCTCTGGCACAGGAAGAAAACTTCTCTAAATGTCTGCCCAATTTTCCTTGAGCAAAGCCTTTATTTGTCCAAGCTTCCACAAAATTAGGCTTAATTTTTACCGCTGCATCAAAATAAGAGATCGCGTCTTCGTACTTTTCTTCTCTGATTAGAAGATTGCCTTGATTATAATAGCCTAGAGCTTTCAGGGCGTTCCAAATATTAGGAGCAAGCACTAGCAATCCTGTGGCAAAGGGAATTAAGAAGATTAATAACCATGGAGATTTTAACCCCCGAAATGATCTAATTGTGCCACCCTTTAAAGGATCTTTTCTCCTCTTGCCTTGTATAAGTTGTAAATCATCGATTACTTCATTGACATTTTGATAGCGTTCTCTGAAATCGTTACGCACCATGCGGTCAATGATATCTGCCAGATTCTTACTGCAATGGGGAGCGCGATCGCGCCAATTGATTTCTCCTGTTTCGCGATCGCGTGGTATCAAATCGGGATGTAAGCCAGTGATAGCTTGAACAGTAGTCATACCCAAAGCATAAATATCACTATTAAAACGGGGATCGCCTCGTTGTTGTTCACTAGCCATATAACCAGGAGTACCGATCGCCACAGTTAAAAGATTCCCTTGTCCTTCAGTGAGGGTCATATTAGTAATTTCTTTAACTGCACCAAAATCAATTAGTACCATTCGACCATCACTATTGCGACGAATTAGATTAGAAGGCTTGATATCCCGATGAATGACACTATTTTGATGAACAAAAGTCAAAATTCCCAAGACATCCCTTAAAAAATCTTGGACTTCAGCTTCATTCCAACGTTCACCGTGCTTAAATCTTTCATCTTGACTTAAATCTTGACCTTCAATAAATTCTTGTACCAAATAAAACTCTTCATCTACTTCCATGTGAGCCAAGAGACGAGGAATTTGCAGATGATTACTTAATTTATAAAGGACTTTAGCTTCATTACTGAATAATCTTCTAGCAGTATCTAAGATAAATTCTTCTGTCGATTGAGGCTGAAGTTTTTTGACTATACAGCGAGGAGTATCAGGAAGATGGGTATCCTGTGCCAAAAAAGTCTTGCAAAAGCCCGTTGTCCTCAAGCATTTAATTACTTGGTAACGTTTTCCTATTAGCTTGTCAGACATAAGAGGTTAATGTAAATCGAGTTATACAAGAAGTAATAGGGAATCGGAAAAACAAGCATTAATGCATCTGGGCTTAATAGGATTAACATCTAAAAGCTAAAAGCTATGAGCTTTTAGCCTTTAATTAAAATTTTAACCTACTCAGTGTTACACTGCCGTCCTAAAGGATATATCCGAAGGTGTATCCTTTAGGGCACCTTCGGATATGAAACGACGGAGCTTACTCAGACTTAGTCAAAGTTGTTAATAATAGCATCTGCAAACTCAGAACATTTTAGGGGTGGCTTTACAGGAGGATTCATCAAACGAGCCAAATCATAGGTAACTAAGCGATTTGCGATCGCATTAGCCAATCCCTGCTGAATTAAATTTGCTGCTTCTTGCCATCCCATAAACTCTAACATCATTACTCCCGATAAAATTACCGAGCCAGGATTGATACGGTCTAAACCAGCGTGTTTAGGAGCAGTACCGTGAGTAGCCTCAAAAATAGCACAATTGTCGCCAATATTTGCTCCTGGACTCATTCCCAAACCACCAACAATAGCAGCAGCAGCATCGGATATATAATCCCCGTTGAGATTCATAGTTGCCAAAATACTATACTCATCAGGACGGGTTTGAATTTGTTGAAAAATACTATCTGCAATACGGTCATTGACCATGACTTTATCTTGCCATTGACCAGAGCCATGAGTATCCCAAATTGCATTAATTACTGATTCAATTTCCTGACAAATCTCTTGTTGCTTTTCTGGGGTCAAGGAATCATAACCAGGCTCAATTTTACGAGCATTATCTTCTACAGAAATATCGGGATTTGCTTCTTTATTACTTAAAATCCAAGATTCCCTTTCCGTAACACATTCATTCCGAAATTCTGTGGTAGCGAGTTCATAACCCCAATCGCGAAACGCTCCTTCGGTGTATTTCATAATGTTTCCTTTATGCACCAAAGTCACTTTTTGTTTAGCTTTCGGTAATCTCAGAGCGTGCTGAATTGCTCGCCTAATCAATCTTTGAGAACCAGTTTTACTGATCGGTTTAATACCAATACCAGAATCTAGAGGAATTTGCTTATTGCCATGTTCAGGAGTAGCAGGGATCAATTCTTTATTAAGCAAATCGATCAGTTGTTTGGTAATAGGATTGTCTTGTCGCCATTCGATACCAAGATAAATATCTTCGGTATTTTCTCGATAGACTATTACGTCGAGTTTTTCGGGATTTTTATGAGGGGAAGGAGTACCAGCATAGTAGCGACTAGGGCGGATACAACAATATAGGGTAAAGATTTGTCTGAGAGCTACATTTAAGGAACGAATACCACCGCCTATGGGAGTGGTTAAAGGTCCTTTGATGGCAATACTATATTCTTCGATAGCTTTGAGAGTATCTTGAGGTAAATATTGAAAAGTTCCATACTTTTCACAAGCCTCATCCCCTGCATAAACCTTAAACCAATTAATTTTGCGCTTGTCACCATAAGCACTAGCTACTGCTGCGTCGATTACTTTTTGTGTAGCTGGCCAAATATCAACTCCTGTACCATCCCCTCTGATAAAAGGGATAATTGGATCATCGGGAACTAGAGGTTTTCCATTTTGAAAAGTAATTTTAGAGCCAGTAGTAGGGGGAGTTAGTTGCTCGTACATAGATGTCGTGAAAAACAAAAATTAAATTATAGAATATAGCTACAATACAATTAAGCAGCAGTAGTTACATTAAGAGATACATCACGATATATTGAGATAGATTTAGAGTAAAAAATAAATTTGAATATTAAGGTTTTCTTATACAACTAATAGCTAAGTCTGAATATTTTTAAAAGATTAAGCCGTTATTTTTCAAAATAGCAACAACATATGAAAAAAATTTTAGTGGTGGATGATGACAAGATATTACGGACTGTTCTTAAGCACACCTTAGAACAGCAAGGATATCAAGTTACTGCTGCTGCTTCTGGGAAGGAAGCTTTAGTCTTGTTTGAAAAAGACACCCCAGATATTGTGGTATCTGATGTTTCTATGCCTGAAATGGACGGCTTTGATTTTTGCCGTCAGTTGCGCTCTCAGCCTTCAGGACAGCTAATACCATTCATTTTTCTTTCAGCTAGGGGCAAGTTAGATGATCGAGTTTTAGGTCATTCTATTGGGGCAGACGATTACTTGACTAAGCCCTTTGAAATGAAAGAATTGCTGGCTAAGATTGAAGCTTTGATTGAACGTTCTCGCAGAATTCATGCAGAAATTGTGCATCTGATCGGAGAACTGGTTAATTATCCTAATATACCAAGCAATTCCCATCAACCTGCTCCACAAACAGATAACTCAGATCGGGTATTTGAGCCAGAGCCACTACCTTTAACTCCTGCCGAAGAAAGAGTATTCTGGGAAGTTATTCAAGGTTTGACCAATAAGCAGATCAGTGAAATTTTGTTTATCAGTCCCCGTACAGTGCAAACCCATCTAAGTAATATTTTAGGCAAGCTCAATTTAGAGAATCGTACCCAACTAGTGCGTTTTGCTTTTGAAAATGGCTATGAAAAGGTAGGAAAAGAGTGAGTGACTTCCTCTCTCAATAAATTGAGAGCTTCCCAATCTCGCGACTGAGAGCTTTCTGCCCCGTGCCACTTATCTAGATACACAGCAGCTACCATGCACCTCCGACAGTACGACCAATTGACAGACAATTTCTTTCCCCGCAAGTCCTGCGGTATATGCAAAGCGGTATCCTTTAGGACTACTCGTATTGTAAAAACACTCATACATCACAGTAGGCTTGGATTTAACCCTTCAAAACTATTTTGTCGAACCCATATCCAAATTGTCATGGTGCGTTGGCTTTGTACGAAGTTACAGCAATTTATAGCTCGATGTCTCATACAGAAGTATTATACAATGACTCAAAGCCTTACTCTATAAAGATTGTATGTCTAAATTGTTAAGTTGTCGCGCTCGTTTTCTCACCGCAGGTGCGCGTAGCGACCCCCCCGATAAATCGAGGGACTTCTCACTCGCAGAGTTAACAGTACGCTTAATGTATACTAAGGGCTAAAACTACCATTATGCTATTTTCATTTTCCACTATTGCCTGTTCCCTAACATTATCAAGGGGTTTAGATAATTTACATTAGAAGTTAACAGTTAAATTGACATTGTTGCCAGTTGAGAAAAATGATTTCATATTGGTAAGGGGGAAAAACCTGTTCAACCAAAATGTTGTATTGTGGATACTCGAAACTGGAACATAAAACAAAACCCATGGAAGCTTGCATTATTAGTGAGTTTGACTCCTGTAACTAATATTGCGATCGCAAAACCCAGGGAACTTCTGGAAGATGTCAACAGTTCTGTAACAGTTTCACCAATCGAACTTCATTTATTATCTATTCCACAAACCGTTAAGATAACGAATATTTCACCTGATCAACAGTTTAATTTACTCAGTGCCGAAGAAACTAGAAAAACTTCTTCACAACAAGAAGACACCCTAGATTTTTCTGATACAGGGAGAGCGGGTCAACAAAGTGCTGGAGAAGCTCGTGGACAATGTGTTATTACTGAGTTTCCCTTGACAGCTTTAGTACCTGTTTCTAATTGGGGTAAAACTGTTAAAGAGCATCCCACATTCTGGTTTTATGTACCTTCCCACTCCACTTCGACAACCCAGATTGAGTTTGTACTGCAAGATCAAGACCGCAATAATCTCTCAAAGCAGCAATTATCTATAGATGGAAACTTAGATTATGTAAATGCTAGGGTGCCTCAAGATCAACCAGGACTAAAAGTTGGGGAATGGTATCGCTGGTATTTAAAGGTATATTGTGATCGTGAAAAACTTTATCCGCCAAAAGTAGTTTATGGCTGGATCAGGAGAGTTAAAATAGATCATCATTTGCGATCGCAACTTCGTGACAATCAAGATAAGTCTTATGAAGTCTATGGTAAAGCTGGTATTTGGTTTGACGCGATCGATAGTCTA
>JASJDB010000215.1 GCA_030065315.1 Xenococcaceae cyanobacterium MO_167.B52
CCTATAGATCCTAATGTCTATGTCGAATTAGCCGAGACTGTTTGGTCAGATCCTAGAGATAATTCATGGGCGCAAGAATTGCTGATGCAATCTTTTATAAAATGGTTGAATAATCAAAAAGTATTAGATAAATTAATTCCATCTTTGAAACAATGGTTGGGTTTAGTACAGCTACATGGATCTTCCAGTCAACGTCAAGCTTATGGTGAAAATAAAGTACGACAAGAGATTAATAATCGTGTTGGAAAAGAATTAGTAGCAAGAGAAGAATTTTCTTTTTGTGGTTACGATTTGATTCCCACTTTGAATGATTACAGAATGCGTTTAACGCGAGTTGCACTAAATATTATTTCTCATTTTCCATCTATCAAACAATTTATTCCTGCGATCTCCAAATTGTCTTTAGCGGAAGCGATTATAAACTATCCATCTAAATATGATGTGTTGCAATTAATTTTCTTGACTGCTTCAGAATCACTATGGGATGAAGTAAATTTAGAAGCTGAAAAACTTATTGGATATAAAAATAAAGTTGCTTATCAAGCTGCTTATAGATTATTGTCATTGGAAGCCAGTAAAAAGGCTTATGAGTTAAGACAAACTTTACCTGACAATTTGTTTACTATTGAAAAATTAAGTGTAAGACACAAAGAAGAACGTCATATTGTTTTTCATCAGTGGACTCAAAAACAAGTTCAGGAATATTTGCCAAGGGATAATATACCTCTACATTTAATTGCAGAAAAACTTCAACCTCATAGTATTAATCCAGATTTTGAAATTCCAAATAATTTAGAAGATAAATTTACTCCTTTAATAGAAAAAATTAATATTAATTCGATTTGGTCTTCTTATTATAAAGATACTGATGACAGCAATTTTGAAAGATATGAACCAGCACTTTGTGCTTATGCTCCTAATACTATTGCAGGTTTAGTTAAATCAATTATGAACACTATTGCTAGTCGTTCAAACATTGGTATCAGACAGTTAAGTTTTCATATTTGGGAACATTATCTAATTTTAGATAAATCAGAAAGAGATTCAATTATTCAAGCTTGGCAAAAATTTGAAACTGAATCTAATATTCAAGAGAACTTAGAACAAATTGCTGGTGCTAGATTATTTAGAGTTGTACTAGAATCATTAGAAGCAGAAGAACAATTAGATTATCTTTTAAAGCGTCCTATTAGTGCATCTGATTCGTTAGACTTTGAGCGTAGTTTCAAATCTCTCAATGATACACAAATAGCATTATCAAAATTAGAAAAATTAAGCGAGCAAACGTCTTTATCAAGAATACTTTGGTTTTTATTAAAATCTCACGATAAATTAGAAACTAAGGATATAGAACAATATATTTGTCCTTTACTAAAACATGAAAGTAGTTTTATTCGATCCTTGGCAATTAAGATGCTCTATTTTACAGAAAATAGAGCAATAATAAAGAATTTCATTAATAGTCCTTGGAAATTAAAAAATGAATATCATGATTTAGAAATTCATTGGGAAAGTTTATTACTTTGTAAATATGGACAAGAACTATCATTTGATAAGCTTAAAACTAGACTTAATTCAGCTTATCTGGGCATTGCTATTAAATTTAGAGGGATCGAATCGGAAGAAATAGATCGATATGCAAACTATCTAGATTTAAAGTTACAGCAGATTCAAAATACAATACCAGAATTACCTCCAAATTTTCCCACAATAGAAATTAAGATATGTGATGATAATGATTTGACAGATTTTGATCTATTCGATCTAGCGGATAAATATTTTAATTTTTCTAAAAACTTTATCTCCAAGAATTCTACATGGGGAGGAATGGATTTAGATAGCTTACAAAGAACGTCAATATTGACTTTTGAAGATCGCGATAATCATAGAAAAGAAGTTAGTATAATCTTGAGGAATACCGTAGAAGAACAAAATTTCCAAGGTAATTGTTTTTTCGTTAATAAAATACCTAAAAATGTTTTGTTAGAAGTAATCAGACAAAATCCTGATTTAATAGAAAAGTGGTTGGGATATATTGAAAACGATCCATCTCAGAAACTAGCTCATATTTGTAGAGTTTTTTATGAAAATCTTTGTGCAGTATTAATCGTAAATTGCCACGAACAAGCTATTGACTTGTATAAAATACTTAAAAAAATTGAAAGTAAAATAGTTTTGCTAGATGCTAAAACAAGAATTCGATATCTTGAATATTATTTGTTTCAAGCACCTCCAAGTAATACAGTAAAACAACAATGGCTAGAAAAATTAGAAAATTGCCGTTCTGATTTAGAAATAATGGAATTAATAATTGCAATTCAACAAGGAAAAAGAACTAGTTGGTTAAAATCATACATAGAAGAAAAACTAGATTCCTCTGCTCCTTTTGATTTTTCTCGTGCTGTTTGTCTTTTAGGATTTTTAGAAACTCAGTATGCTTTTGATAAACTTACAGAATTGGCAAAAAATGAACCCCATACTTGGCGAAAAAAATTAGTTGATAGATATATAAGTCATTGGCAAAGAAACTCTTGGGCAAAGTATTGGTTTCAAAAATTTTTTAATGAGCTTAATAATATCCAAGCCTGGAGAAGTTTTAGATTATTTTTAAAAGCTGCTGATGGACGATTCTGGTCATGGAAAGATGAAAACATAAAAAAATGTTTACAACATGATTTTTATCAGTTACGTCTGACTTTTTTAGATGACAATATAGAGACTATTAAAAAATCTATTAAGAGAAATAAAAAAGATCAAAAATTAGAAGAAATTTTTCTCGGCTGCAAAATACTTCCTCGTCAGATATCATTATTTATGTAATTTTTTATTTTTGTCATCACAGAATTATTGATTCTGACTGAAAACTAGGAGAGTAAGAAAAAAGTACAATTAAGAAAAGTGTTAAGTTTCAGAGCAATAACTAGATGAATTCTACTATCGAACAATTACAAAATGCGATCGCATCTAATAAAAATAATGTTGATTATCTAGAAATTCGGGTTGAACAAAGTGAATCAACGAGTATATCTTTTCGAGGACATCAATTAGATGGGGTAGACCGCAGTTTTGCTTTATCAGGAGGGATTAGAGCTTGTCATAAGGGTGGTTGGAGCTTTGTCACTTTTAATGGTTTGGCTGAATTACAAAACAGGGTTGCAGAAGCGATCCAGCAAGCCAAGCTAGTGGGTAAAGAAACCACCCAACTAGCTAACCTAGAACCCATAGAAGACACAGTAAGAGTAGAGATCGGCAAAGATCCTAGAGAGGTTTCCCTCGCCGAAAAACGAGAAATATTGGAGGCTTATAACAAGTTAATCCTTGACTATGACCCTCGTATTCAAACTACTATGTGTGCAATGAGCGATCGCTTTGCCACTAATTATTTTGTCAATTCTACTGGTAGCTGTATCATTCAAGAGAGAATGGACATTTCTGGTCGTTTTGGTGCGATCGCAAAAGGAGAAGAGGGAATTGTGCGTCAGGGTTTTGAATCTGTTCACTCACGTACTGATTTTAATGCCCTAGTAGGTATTGAAGAGCGAGTATTAGGGGCAGCCAAAAGAGCTATTAATCAACTAGAAGCCAAATCTGTTAAAGGTGGTCAATATACAGTTGTACTCGACCCCTATTTGTCTGGAGTATTTATTCACGAAGCCTTTGGACATCTTTCGGAAGCGGACTTTGTCTATGAAAATCCCCGAATGCAAGAATTACTCACACTGGGTAAACCTTTGGGAATTAAAGAACTTAATGTTACTGATGATGCGACTCTACCCAACCTTCCAGGAACCATGAAATATGACGACGAAGGGGTATTAGGACAGCGCAAATATCTGATTAAAGAGGGAGTATTAACTCAACGTCTTCATTCCAGGGAAACCGCAGGAAAAATGCACGAAAACCCTACGGGAAATGCCAGAGCTATCCGTGCTAATTATCCCCCCATTGTCCGCATGACTAACACTGCAATTGAGCCTGGAAATAGTACTTTTGATGAGATGCTAGAAGGTATCGAAGAAGGAGTGTACGCAGTGAGAATGCTAGGGGGACAAACCAACGGCGAGATGTTCACTTTTGCAGCAGCAGAAGGCTATATGATTCGGGACGGTAAGATTGCTGAACCCGTAAGTGATGTAACTCTTTCTGGTAACGTCTTTCAAACTCTCCAAGATATTGAGGCGATCGGTAATGATACTATCTATACCAATGGTGGTTGTGGTAAAGGAGGACAAATGCCTTTACCTGTAAGTGTGGGAGGTCCCCATTTACGGATTAAAAATGTTGTAGTTGGTGGTCGCTAAATTAACCTAAAGTCCTGTAGGGTGGGCAATGCACTAAAGTATATCCGAAGGTGTCCTAAAGGATACACCTGCGGATATATCCTTTAGGACTTCCTTCGGTCGCCCACCTTACTAATTATTGAGGACAACCTAAAGAATCGCGAGTATCCACACCAGTTTTAGGATTAACCCCTTTAGCGTTAGCACATAGTTGATTCACTTGCCATTTTTCCAGCACCGCTAAACTAAAATCAGCCCCATCAATTTTTGCATCCTCAAAGGTAGAGAAAGATAAAATAGTTTCTTGGAAAATTGCATTAGTTAAATCAGCACCATCAAAATTAGTCAGATAAGCAAAACCATAACTAAAATCAGCATTTTGCATATTAGCATTAGCTAAATTAGACGCATTAAATACTGCGCCTCTCAAGTCTGCATCACTGAAATTTGCCTCTTCTAATTCCACTTTGGCAAAGTCTAAGGTTTGGAGATTTTGACCTGAAAAATCCTTATTTTTTAGTGCTTCTGGACTCAATTCACTAAAAGCAGAAGGAGTCACTGAAGTTGAGCTTGCTGCCAAACTAGGGAAGGGAAACAAAAGAAAAATAAATAGCAACAAAAATGCGCTGAGTCGGAGAAAATATTTCATGGATAATGTTGGATAGATATATTTAGTTCAGAAGCATACAGTCTATAATTGTAAATCTTCTGATATCCTTCTTGGGAATGAAATCAAACCCTAACTAGTAAATTAAAACTCTCTTATGAGCGATCTGAACCTTCCAGACTTATTACAACAGCTATTAGATCAGCAATCTTTGTCTCAAACTCAAGCAGCAAAATTGATGACGGGCTGGTTACAAGAAGATATCCCCCCTGTAATGTCAGGAGCGATTTTAGCAGCTATTCAGTCTAAAGGCGTATCGGCAGAAGAGTTGGCAGGAATGGCACAGGTTTTAAAAGCCCAATCCTTACAACAAGATACTATTGTTTACGACACTCCCGTAATCGATACTTGTGGCACGGGAGGTGACGGCGCATCTACCTTTAACATTTCTACGGCGGTAGCCTTTGTAGCTGCTGCTGCGGGGGTTAAAGTGGCTAAACACGGTAATCGTTCTGCTTCTAGTAAAGTAGGTTCAGCTGATGTTTTAGAATATCTCGGAGTTAAACTAACTGCCCCTAGTGAGAAGATACAATCAGCCCTAAAAGAAGTAGGAATTACTTTCTTATTTGCTCCTGGTTGGCATCCTGCAATGAAAAGCGTTGTACCATTGCGAAAAACCCTCAAAGTGAGAACAGTATTTAATCTCTTAGGTCCTTTGGTAAATCCTCTATGTCCCACTGGTCAGGTGATTGGAGTGTATGATGGAGTATTTATTAATAAAATGGCGGAAGCTTTAAATAAGCTAGGAACTCCTACCGCTATAGTATTACATGGTCGGGAAAAGCTGGACGAAGCAGGATTGGGAGATAGTACAGATTTAGGATTACTCAGCGAAGGTAAAGTAACTCAAGCTACTATTAATCCTCAAGAGTTGGGATTATCTGCTGCACCGATTACGGCTCTAAAAGGGGGAGAAGTATTAGAAAATGCCCAGATTTTAACTAATGTGCTTCAAGGGAAAGGTACAGAAGCTCAAACAGATGCAGTAGCTCTCAATGCTTCTCTAGCTTTGCAGGTAGGAAAGGTTGTACCTTGGGGAGATCATCAACGAGGAGTTGATAAAGCTAAAGAAATACTTTCTGGTGGTGCTGCTTGGTCTAAGTTAACTGATCTAGTGGCTTTTTTGCAGTAATTTATTAGTGAACAGTTACGGTAATGGGATCTGATATGATTGGAGGATCGTGGGGAACGTGAACGTAGTTCCCCAATAGTAACTGTAACTTATGCTTTCCAGGTGGCAAAGTCAGAGTAGTTTCAGTTTGTCCTCCACCAAAATGACGAATCTGTTCTGTAGCTGGTAAGGATTTAGTCAAATCTGGTAATTCTGCGAGATCGACTAGCAGATGATGATGTCCAGTATGTTGTTTGTCGATACCAGCAGGTGCAATCCCCATTCCCGATAATCCAAACTTGACTTTGAAGGTTTCTGGTAAAGTATCTCCTTCCGTAGGACTAATAATATAAACTTGTGCATCATCAGGTGCAGGGGAACCCAACTCGTTAGCGGACATTGGTGGTGTTGCTAATCCAAACCCGAATAAAAGTGCCCACACAAAACTAATAAATGGGATCCAGAGTTTCATAATATCTTGTTGATTAGAGTAGTACTTGATAATTTTGACCTCTGAGGTAGCAGTATGGTCTAAGAATAGTTGATAGTTAGCATAGTGAAATTACATAATGTTAACTTTTGTAAAATATTCTAATATTTATCTAACAATAAAGCAAATTAACTTGCTTCAGCTTTAGGGGGGCGAAGCCCAGTTCGCCAAGTTAAAATATTTCCTCTTTTCCATTTCCTCATCTGTGTTATTGAGAATTGAATAGCCCTACGAATAATATGGGGTGATTATTTCTCAGATTCCCGCGTCGAACTATAGGGATTTGTTTTAATAATTATTAACATAACTTATAAATGTTTCTCGATTTTCTCATATCTATGCTTGGGTTTGTCAATACACAAAGTATTAATACTCAGACGGTTATCCCCCTTCCCTAGTCAGAGTGAGAAAAGATAAGGTTTTAATCATAAGCTTTACAAAAATTTACACAAGCCAAAAGACCATGATGAGTTTGATCACTCTAACGATGTATATCTGGGCTTTGCTATTGATTGTCAACCGACTCAGCAGACCTGATTCATTCACTTGAGAATGTCCAACTGTCCTAAATTAGCCTCGCGAAAAGATAAGACACTATGTTTGAACGTTTTACTGAGACAACTATTCAAGTAATACTACTAGCCCAGGAAGAGTGCCATCGCCTCGGACACAATTGTGTTGGTTCAGAACAGATTTTTAATTGTCAAATTTAAGTATAGATATGCGTCAATTTCAAGTTTCTCAAACTCTGAAGATGGGAGTGCCTAATGAAGTAATCCCCATTAAGCACTACCTGCGTCAACCTCAAAGACTAGTGCAAGCGATTACCGACCCTAGCCGAATTCAGCAGCTAGCTCCATCCCATTTTCGCTTGCAGCTGCGTCCACTAAAATTTATGATGCTACGGTTTGAGCCGACAGTTGATTTACAGGTTTGGACAGATGCTGAAGGAGAGCTTCATCTGAGAGCACTTGATTGTGAGATACGAGGTGCCCAGTTCCTGCGGGAGTCTTTTTCCTTAGAACTAGCTGGTACCCTATCACCCCATCGCCGAGGCAGGGATACAGAGTTAAGAGGAAAAGCGGATTTAAAGATACAAGTTGAAGTACCTCCTCCTCTTAAACTGATTCCTGAGTCAGTGCTAGAAAATTCTGGGAGAACATTTCTTAAAGGTATCTTGCTGACTATTAAATATCGTTTAGAACGACAACTGGTGCAAGATTATGAACGCTGGGTTAGAGCGAACCTAGCCCAGCCCAACAGTCTTTTCAATATGTCCCTAGAAAGTTCAGCTAGCTAAACCCAACCAGGTCATTTTCCTGGACGGGCAAAAATTCTCTCTCTGTCAAATATTCATTAACTTCTATCATCACCATGTATAACTCAGTTAACGAAAATAGCTCTTTTGATAAGAACATCCCTGAGCTAGACATGGCTCAATTACAAAAAATCCTACGAGAACGGACTCAGCAACGTCCTCTTTCTGAAAATATAACTATTCTTGGTTGCGGTTATGTGGGCAGCGCATTGGCTAACTACTGGCAAGAGCGAGGACATTTTGTTACAGGCACAACCACCAGTTGGCAGCGTGTAGTTCCGCTGTCTGAACTCCTCTCTCAGGTAGTCTTAATTAAAGGAGATGATGCCGATGCCGTGCAGTCTCTAATCCAAGGTCAAGATACCGTTGTGGTTAGCGTCGCCCCCACTAGCTCTCAGGCAGCAGATGAAGATAGTTACTCAACCACCTATCTTTCTACAGCCAAGAATTTAGTTAAAGCACTGGAGCAAACTCCTACACTCAAGCAAATCATTTATCTAAGTAGCTGCTCCGTTTATGGCGATCGCCAAGAAAACTGGGTAGATGAGAACTCAACCATTGTTCCCCAAGATCATCGAAGCCAAGTACTGTACGAAACTGAACAAATATTAATGCAGGCTAATAAAGAAAACCAGAGAGTCTGCATCTTCCGCTTAGGGGGGATTTATGGACCAGGTCGAGAACTAATCAATATGTACGGCGGTTTAGCTGGCATGATTCTACCAGGTAAAGGCGATCGCGTTATCAATTGGACTCACCTTGATGATATCGTCGAGGCGATTGAGTTTGCTCGATTAAAAGAACTTGAAGGCATCTACAACTTAGTCGATGACAGTCAGCTAACAGTCAAAGAACAGATCGAGCGCGTTTGTTTGCAATATAATCTCCCACCAGTGCGTTGGGACAATTTTTCATTGAGTATTCAGCGCAAGAGCTTACGGGTTAGTAATCAAAAGCTCAAAGCAGCTGGGTATCAGTTAGTTCATCCCCAACTAGTGGTTTGAGAGAAAAGCCATTACAATTTATTTGACCAATCCCAATTTTGGATACTATTTAATAACTAAAGTCAAAATATTGCAATAAAAATTTACATTGCGTTACCTTAAAAAAAGCTCAACTCAAAATAAAAATAATTATTGCCATGACTCTTACTACTGATCAACCCTCTTACTCCAATATCTTTGCTGCTGTTCCTCAGGCAGTCGAAGCTATCAAGACTCTATCTATTGATGATCAGCTAGGACTTTTGTGGGGGCTCTATGAAAATATGGGAGGTTTAGTGACTCCAGCAGCTCCTGGTGCCACTGAGCGGATTAAACTAGCTGGAGGCTTAATCTATGAAGTGACTAACCTC
>JASJDB010000216.1 GCA_030065315.1 Xenococcaceae cyanobacterium MO_167.B52
CATGAGCGACATTTCAACTTATTTGGAATTGATACAACTCCTGCTCCTCGACCTTTTTCTCATACCTTAGAAGACAAAACTTATATTTATTATCCTAATCCTATAAAAGGCAATAAACCAATCAATATTGGACATAGTTACTCAGTAGTAGCAGCCTTACCTGAAAAAAATGAAGCTCAAATACCTTGGGCTGTACCAATTTCTGGAGAGCGAGTTCCTTCGGGGACAAAAGCGATCTCGAAGAGAACGCTTCGCGGTCGCTCTGGGGAATCAACAACTTAAATATATATTTGAAAATACCAATTTTCCGCAAAATAAATTATCAGTCTTGGTGGCGGATAGTTAGCTACAGTCAAAGAGAATTTATCGGAGAACAAGTCAAGCAAAATAACTTAGTTACAATTACAAGAGTTCGCAGTGATCGAGTTTTTTATCGTCAATTTATTCCTGACCCCGATTGTCCTAAAAAATCTGGACATCCCCGTTGGTATGGGGATAAATTTGACCTTAAAGACGCTACAACTTGGCATCTTTTCGTCTCCATATACCAGATAAATATCACTCCCATGATTAAAGGCAGCATCTAAGCTATCAAATCCATGGCGCAATACTAAGTTACCTCTGATATTCTCGACCTCTAAAGGGGTATGGGAGGCGGGATCGAAAATTGCGTATTGAATTAGACTTTTCGAGAAGAGATGTACCTGATTTTCTTTCTTAAATACTGCTCGAACTCCATTCCATTTGGGCAAACCATCCGTATTATTTTTCAATAATTTAGGATATCCTGACGCTACAGTGTCCTCCCAGTTATCGGGGAACTCAGAGCGATCATAACGATAATATAGGTTGCCCGAAAAGAGATAGGTTTTTTCTGCGTGAGCAAATGCGGCATCAACTACACCATCCGTTTGAATTGGATTTCTGATCTTGCCAAATTTTGAGTTTATTGCTGTTGGTGTCGCAAGTTTTCCTGCTAGTTGCTTGATTTCATCTTCGGTAAGGGCGCGATCATAAATTCTTACTTCATCTATCTTTCCATTAAAATTCGATTGATCTGTAGATTCGGGAGATGCATTCCAACGTCCAATTTTTACTATTCTATCCCCTGTAAATGGGTCAGCACTTGTTTTATTTCCATCGTTTTTCCCATTGACAAAAATACTTTGTTGTTTATTTTTTTGATCATATCTCCATGTCAGAAAATACCATTGATTTTTAACAAGTTCTCGTTTGCCCTTTAGATCATTGTGATAAAATCCCATATAGAGTTTTTTGTCACGAATCACCAAATGAAGGTCTTCGTTTTTTATCCCCAATTGGTCACTCTCCGTACCTAATATGGCAAGATCCTCCTCTGCTTCCTGCGGAAAAGATTCTACATAAACCCAAGCACTGACCGTAAAACTCTGATTGTGTAACTTCAGTGATTTGGTGCCGGTTAATTCTATATAGTTTTCTCCTTCAAATTTATATGCACTATTTTCTTTACCAAAGCGATCGCTTGTCAGTGTTGCCCCGTGAACTTGGCCATCATGTCCGTTGCTACTTTCATCATCAGCATTGTCATTGAATGGATAGTGGGCAACCAATCCATCTACTACATCTTCTTTGGGAAAGATAAAATAGTTATTACCCATAAAGAAATACGTCGTATTATCAGCCGAAGTAAATGCAGCAGTGATACCCTCTTTATTAGGAATACGTTGTTCTTCATTGGGAATACCTTCCTCCAATCCTTGTACAATAGGTTTGGGATAGCCTGAATCTGGATTCTTTAAACTTGTTCCGCTATATCTGTTATACTGGTTGCCGCTAATTAAATAGAGGTGCTTATTTTTGGTTAAAGCATAGTCAATATTATTCTGCGTTAGCCCTAATTGCGACAGGGGTTGCTTGAGGTTTAAATTGTCAGAACGGGTGTATTGATTACCTTTAATAAAATAGGATTGATCATTAAACTGAAATGCTACATCAATACGATCCCAACCAGTCATCTCCTTGTGTTGTTCGGGGTAGCCCTCATCAGCGAATTCACTAATTCCATTCGAATAACGTACATACTGTTCTCCTCGGAATAAATAGATTTTTCCATCGATTACACAAGCAGCATCAATTGCATTTTTATACTGTATTAAGTTATTAACTTTTCCCCATTTGGCTTGCGTCCTTTCGATATTTTCAATCTCAATTGTTTTGAATTCTTTCTTACCATCATCATCGGCATCTTGCGGAGTATTTTCACCTAGTTGATTCGTGTCATAAGTGCCATAATTTCCTTCCTGGGAAAATGGGTACAACGTATTATTTTTATCAACAAAAGCTGCATTCATAGTGAATGTATGACTCTCAGCTGAAATCTGACCTGTAATAATAGTTTTATCGACTTTATAATTCGGTTTAGCCAGGAAACTTCCTCCTTTGTAATGGAAGCATGTCCAATTGAGTGACTTATCTTCCAATGCGCTATTTAGGATTACAGGAGGTTCAAGCTTGTTGCTATCTTCTTGGGGGAATAAATCTTCAAACAAGTTTTTGCCAGAACTGTTAACATCTACTATGTCCTGATCGCTTGTTTCATTTTTTACAACTCGCGTTTCGGGATAGAAGCGTAACTTACTAATCCACTGCCTTTTCTCCGCAATAATTTGAAATGTCTGGCGACGTTTTGCTTCATCATCAGCGTTTTGAGCAAAAGGAACAACTCGTAGTTCTCCATTATCACCAAACCGCATTACCCATTCATGATCCTTAATATAAATGGTGTAGCCTTCGCCAATTCTTCCTTCTTTGATCTTGAATCGCAAAATTCTATCGGGATGATTCAATCCTACACCATTTTGCCTGTACTCTAGGCGAAGCTTGTAATACCATGAGCTAAAAAAGGGAAAATCGCGATGTATATAGCCGTAATTCCTAAAGTAGTAATTCTCGATATTTTTGGCAGTAGCTTTGATCGCAATTTGTTCATCATCTGTATTTTGCTCCAAATTTTGCCCCGAAGGTTTAACGATTTCAAATTGATGTTGTGGTTTTTCTAGTTTATCTCCAGCAATAAACTTTTTAACTCTCAGATTATCTACATACAATGGAACAGGTGACTCATATAGTCCAGAATTTACTATATATTTGTTATCATTTATTGTCGCTGTGAGATAGACTTTGTTATCTGTAGTTGCCTCTTTAATTAATGTGATAAGATCATCAACATCTACATATTTATTGTTTTTTATTTTCGCTTTTAACATTCCTTGATCTGTCGTATAGCGACAGTTTATGAGAATACTATCAAGATCCATATCACTATTTCTTTTCGAGCTACTAAAATCCAGAAAATATTCTGTGATGCTAAGTCTTGACGTTATCGAATAATTGAGTTTCTGAGCAGGAACCCAAGTTTTATTCAAATCATAATAAGAGTAATAACCATATTTTTATCATCAGGATTTTCCGGATTATCGTACACATAGCCCCCAGCAACTTTTAACTGCGATAGCTCAGTATATTGGTCAATAAACCAATTAAAGGCTTGGGTGACATTAACGTCATTCAGTTCCCCTTGCAGGAGTTCTTGCTCTAAAGCTTTAAACTCTGGGGTTTTGGTATCCCTCAGTTCCGCTCGAATATAGTTTTCTGGATACAAGAAAACTTTACGGTTGGCTTCCCAAACCCGATAGTTCTTCATCCATTCCCATCGTTTCAGCAAGTCTTGACGGCGCTTAACCTGATCTGGTTTTAGCTCAGCGGGTTCCAGATTAATAAAGTAACGGTGCATAAACAGTTGCACTGCTGCGATCGCTTCTTTAACCCGAGAGATGGATACTTCGCTGCCCATTTCCACATCAATTAATAATTTCTGATAAAGTTCACGAGCATTATTTACCTCTTGATCTTGATGAATGGCATAAGGTAAAAGGGCATCACGCTTTAAAAGATTCAATTCATCCCGGATTTCGTCGTGTAATAATTCAACCCCTTTTGCACCACAGTGGGTTGTAGTCAGTAGTTTATTTAACTCTTCTTTGGCGGCGACAATATTATTATGAATAGGATACTTCTCATTATTATTGAACTGCGCCTTGGTTACAAAGAGTTTAACCAGTAGTTTTGAATAAAGTGCTTTTGGATCTGTGGAAATCTTATTAGCAACCTCAAAGAAATCGAATATTCGTAGAATCAACTCAATATTAAAACGATTCTCAAATTGATTATGATTTTCTTCGATAAAGCCATTATTTTTCTTGAGCCATTTGAGTTGATCGATATCCCAATCAAATAACTCTGCTAGGTCAAAATAAGGTAATTTGGTGTAGCCCTGTTTAGGATGCAGGATATCCGTCAAGGTGGAATCACCACTAGAACACCGATTCAGTATTCAGAATCCAGTCCCCATCTGGGATTACGGGAGTTCTCAAAAGTCGAGATTTCGTTGACTCAATATCCGAAAAAGTAGTTTTTGGCATTACTGAATCGGTGTTCTAGAATATCTTCAGCTTTTAATAACGGTAATAACCATTCAGAGGCAATATGGTCACTACCTTTAAACATTTCAGCAGAAATCACTCACATACTATCCACATTAAGGTTAAACTTCTGCTTTAACTGTTGATAGATAAAGGTTTCTTGTTTTTCAGCCAAGGTTTTAACTAGGCTGACTACCTTGTTGGCGATCGCCAATTGCTCTTTGGCAATGGCATGCAATAAAAAGAAAATATCTTTGTTGTAATCTTCAAATCCTTCTAGGGATATGGCCAGGGCATTGTCGATATTTAGGAAATAGTCAAGCTTCTCCTCTACTATTTTCCGCTCATCGGTGATGTACTCTAAACCGATCAGAAGGTCAAATAATTCCTCTTTTTCGCTGCTACTGAAGCTCAGCCGATCTAGTGGATCATCCACTAACTGTAGCTTGTCCGACATCAGTACGATATTGCGCAAAGTATTAAACACCATCTGGTTATCAGTCGGCTCGAATGACCACCAAATATCGAATTTATTAGAATTTTCTTCTTCTCTAAAGAAGGCTTTGTGTTTTTCGGCTATTTTACCCCCTTCCAGAAAGTGATGTTCTACCGCTAGAAAAGACCATCTCGCCACAATTTTTTCGGCAACCTTAAGAAAATCCTCTCGGCTAAAGGTAAGATAACTAGACAGATTTTTGGCAAGATGTTGCTTTAAGGGTGATAATATGGCTGTTCTCTGAGGATAGAATTGCAACGCCAAGGAAAAATCTTTTAGTTTGAGCTGAGTTAGTTTCAGATTATCGACAAAATGTCCGTCTTCATCGATATATTCGTTAAACTTGAGATTTTCAAGCAAGTCATCCATTTCCAGCTCGGTTAGTGGTAACTCCGAAAATATCCCTTTGTTTACCGCAATCTTGTGTAGTTTTATCTCCTGACTACGCTTAGACAGAATCTCGAATACGTCTTTTGACTGGCTACCAATATTGGCATTAACTTCAAAATCTTCTTCATTATCAGCATCCTCGAAGAATGACTTTTCAACTAGGGCACCTTGATCATCGATATAACCGTTAAAAATTAGATTATGGTAGAGCTGCTCTCTATATTCAAATTCTTCTAACCCCAAGGGTTTGAGATCGGACAGATAAATGGAAACATCATCATTGTCTTGATGTAGCTTGCTAATTTTATTGAACAACTCTGACCGAATCTGAGTAAAATCCGTATCGATGTGGATAAATTCCACATCGGTAGTGAGTTTATCTTCAATCAACCTGCCTTGAGTATTCAAGTGACCTTTATGGAGCAAATTGTCATAGATTTTATTGGCTATTTTTTCGCCAATCCCCAAGCCTAAGAAATCTTTCTCGGTAATGGTGTCAATTTGCTTGACCGCGTCGATAGCTGCATTTTTGACAAGATGAGCATCAAAGGAAATCAGCCTGGGTTCTTTCTTAGTCAGATGATATTTGGGGTCACTTAAGGCTTGGTGAACGAGCCGTGCTGTCCGGCTGTCTAGCCCAGCTTCTTTTAGTAATGATTCTTTAAAATGCAAGGCTTTAAAAGATTGATGCCAACCATTGAATAACGCCAGTTTTTCTTGGTCGTCAATCTCCTTTTGGGTTTTGACTTTCTTAACCGGCATGGTGTCATCAATTTTCTTTAAGTCTATTTTATCGACATAAGCACCACTGGTTATTTTCTTGCCCGAGGATATTCATCGGAGCAAACAAGGCACAAATCTCATCAACTTCCAGTTCCAGCTTCTCCTTTAGCCAGTGAACAACTGCGATACGGGTAATAGCTTTAGCTTCTGCGTTTAACTGATTGTTGCAGCAGGTGCGTAGGATGATATCCAGTTCAGTAAAAGTGAACCCGATTTTCTTAGCGAGACGGATCAAGCGGTTAGCACGGTCTAGCCAAAAATCAGTCGATGTAGAGTCTTCGCTTTTCCACGTAATGTGTTGTTCATCTTTAGTTAGAACAGCAGCACTTTTTTGATGGTCATTACAGAAAAATTTGAATAAATTAGCGTCCTGAAGTTTTTCACTCTTTTTATTAAGATTTTGAAATAAAAGTTCTCGAAGTTCTAGTTCACTGATGCCAGTAGCTTTGATAAATTCATCTACAATAATATCTCTACTAACTGAATCCTTTAGGTCTGATAGCTTAGCAACGCCGTAACACTCCGCGAGAGAATCGCCCGTTCGGGCGGTTTCGATCAGAGTCGTCCACTCTTGTTCTAAGATCCCTAAATAGGCTTTTGCCAACAGCTCTTGCTTTGGCATTTCATCGAGTAATCTATAAAGTTCCTCTGCTTTTACACCAAGATGATCTAGATAGACCTTGACTGTGGCGTAGTCAATATCTTCGGGCAGGTTAAAGGGATAAACAGCTTCTCGAATCACTTTAAAAGCGTCTGTAGCCCCTGAATCTTTCTCGATTTTTTTTGCTAGGATCTCATTAACTCGATCCAGATAAGGTAGCATATCAAAGGTATTTTTAGCATCTAGCAGTATTTTCTTGATATCGCTGCGACGCTTATCAAAATCTTTATTTTTAAACTCATCATCCAACAATTGTAATAAATAAGCTAAATAAGCAGCAGGAGAATACACTGATCCGGCTTCATCGCCTTTTTTGAAATCTATTTCACCAAAAATGCGTTCATAGCTTGGTAATTGTTTAGTCATATATCCTCTTGTTTATTCAGAGCATTTGCCAATTAGTGAGTCTTTTTTTGTTAGTTTCCAAGGAGAACCTGTCCTTGAAGATTCTGGGATTTGTTAGTTAAAAGTTTTGATTATGCGTTCAAATATTTTTTATGTACCAAAGCGTAGCTTAAAATATTTGGCACTTAGAGATTGGGCAGTTGCGTAATTATTTAAGGCGACAGTTACTAATTCAGAGAAATTATACTTTTGAGTAAACTGAACTTTTTTTTGTCTCCAGATTTTTTAGCTAAATATTTACTACCTCCCAATAAAGATAACAAGAAAAGTCATCTTATATTTCGTCACTAAAATATTTATTTACATATTTAAATATTAAAAGAAAGAAATTGAGGATTGTGTGAATAAAACACTAATTATACCGAAAATTGATAAAATTTTCTTTTAATTATTTTAAATTATTCGTGTAATTACTAATTCTTTTAAAACAATAATAACACAATTTATCAGTATTTTTACTTAATATTTTTTTGCTTTTAATATCAAAACTATCTAGGTTTGCTCCTCCCCAAAACTTTCCTCAAATAATCCAGAGAATCCTACCTCTGTATTGCACTTCCGATCTTTCTTACTTTCCTACAAAACATATCCACGCTCATTTAGATGGTGTTCTTTTTTTAAGAATTACACATTTACAAAATAAGTTTGGACAGGGACAATTTCGTACCAAACCTTTACCTCAAATCATGGCAATTGCTAGAAATTTAGCCCTTAATTTATATCGAGAGGCAGGGTTTAATAATATGGCTCAAGCATATGCGGAGCGGTATCCTTTAGGAGAACGAAAATATAGATTTGGACTAGAGCAGATTTTGACAGTCTTTAGAATGAAATAGCCCTGGTATTTCTGACTGTGTTTCTAACCAAAATTTACCACCCAACTTACCCGCAATATCCGCTAAAGGATTTTGTTTTAATCGTTTATTTTTTGATTTTTGCTTAGAATCTTTACTGATTTTCACGTTGAGTCTTATTTGTATTGTGTGGCGTATTTTAATCTTATTCATTGAGCCATCATTAAGATAGCCATACTCATAAGCAAAGTCGTGAACTATGGATGCGGTTAACATTACCCCAAGCGGTCGTAAAATTCCAAAGCTAATAAAGCTGACAAGCCATGGAAAGGGGATAGATGCTCCATCAAATATGGTTTTGGAATCTTCTACAACACAAGGGATGACTAGAATTCCATTGAGCTTAATATAATCATCAAGAAAATCTTTGTTATTAAATTGGCTATATTTATCTTTGTCAATCTTAATGCTTAATTTCCAGTCCCTCTGTAAGTAAAACCTACGTCTAGCGCTTGCACCTCTAATATGTTCAAAAAAACTTTTTTCTTCTGTTGTTTTGAGAAATTTTGGTATAATATGAGGGAAATTATCAAATCCAATTTCTACGGAACCATCTTTATTTTTGTAGGGATTATTTATTGTTCCAATTGTTCTTTCTGGATCAAATATATCTAACATTGATCGATATACTATGACGATTTTTGATTTTCTTAAACACCTTAATTGATGTTTTTTTCATCTTCTTTTTAACGATGGAATTTTAGACGGATGGTTTCATATCTCGATAGATAGATTGTGCAATTTCTTGACCCATCTGCCTAGGATTCATATTCTTTTTTACGTTGATACTAGTTGGGAGCCTAAGGATATTACCACCTCCTTCCAAATTTTCTGGAATTCCGTTCACAGTTAGCAAACGAGAAAGTTCACTCTCAATGGTGGCTTGTAGTAGAGTGCGTTGACTAGGAGAAAGTTCAATTCCTTCTAGTATAAGGCGATCAATGTAGAGATTGATATTCATATTCTATTATTAAGTTGAATGCAAATTTAGGTAAGATTCGATGGTGTTTTATCTTATAAATCAAACAATGAAAGAACCTATCTGTTAAAGTCATTTTGATTTTAGATTTTAGATTTGGGATTTGGGATTTTCCCCTGCTTGAAAGACAGGGGCTTGCAGATTTTAGATTTGGGATTTTAGATTAATGATTTTACGATTTTTC
>JASJDB010000217.1 GCA_030065315.1 Xenococcaceae cyanobacterium MO_167.B52
TCTAATGGTGTTTGCCAAAGGCGGGAAGCGTCGTAAGTACGGTGGCACTGTTACCAGACATGGCATCAGAAAAGGTGATTATGTTGTAGCGGAGCGAAAGCGGATGCGCGGGGATGGGGAGACTTCAACAAACCATAGACAAATGTTGGCAGCAAAATATCAAACCAGAAAAGTCTCCCCTATCCACCCCCGCGCCGACGACAGGCGCACCCTAAAGGGTACACCTTCGGATAAGGGAACGCGCACCAAGCAAGGCATCAAATATTACGGTTGGTGCAGTGGAGATACTAAATCTCAGATATCGGTTTCTGATTCAAATTGGAAAAGACTCGGACAATTTTCTAAAAACAAAACCAGGCTAATTAAGCGTAGCACTGGATTAATTTGCAAACAATTAACTGGAGGACGGCGTTTCCTCCCAACACTATATTGCGCTAGCAATTAGTGTGGGTCTCCACGCCGAAGAATGATGATGAACTCAGATAATAAATTCGCTTTGTTAGTAATCGGTACACCCCTAATTGGTCTGATCTATTGTGGAATTGGGATAAGCTTGATGGTGACTAATGAAACAATTAGACAACACGCCTTAATTTCGGGAGCTATATTTATTCTCGTTCCCTTCTCAATTGCTGCCATAATTTGGATTAGAGCTTCTGCTAAGGCTTATAAATGAGACTTAATTCCAAGGTATATCCAATGACTTAGCTAAAAATCGTTAGCAAAATGGCAGGAAGTAGGTAATAATGAGCGATCGCAGAAAAACCAACTTCTGTTCCTAATTGCTCTCGTTGCTTTTTACTATACAATCTCATTTCCCCAATCCAGGGAATAACACTGGCAAAATTACTTTCTCCTCTATAAGCATCAACTAAATAAAAACGTCCACCTGGAGCCAAAACGCGACTGACTTGCTCAAAAACTTGCTCAGGATGAGGATAATGGAGAAAGCTCATAGTACAGAAAACAGCATCAAACTGTTCATCGGCAAAAGGAAGAGCTTCTGCCCTGCCTTTGACAAAAATTAATCTCTTTCGGTGTTTATTTGTCGCTCTTGCTTCCACCAGCATTTTAGGAGCCAGGTCTAAGCCAATTGCCTTCATTGTAGGAAATTTGTCAGCTAAACGATTCATTAGCTTACCTGTACCGCATCCTAAATCTAGAACCGAGGCATTTTCTTTTAACGCCACATATTCTAGTAGCCGTTGATGAACCCCTTGATAAAAGCCAGTGGTCAAAAAACAATCATAGTAAGAAGCCCAAAGATTAAAGAAGTTTTCTTTCTGTTGGTAAAAATTGCTAGTCATTTTTTTGAATTCAAAATTCAAAATCAATAATAAAAATAAATTAAAAATTGTTCGGCAAAATTGCCTTAACTTGATTCACATATCCTCAGACTATTATTCTATCCATATATCTATATTCAGAAGTAATTTGAACCCAACATTGTGACAGATATTAATTCTTTATCCTGGCAAAGCCTCTTAGATCAAACTGTTACTATTTCCCAACAAGTTTTAGAGCAGCATAATCCTCAGTTACAGATCGAAGAAGTGGGGACTGTAACTTATTTAGGTGGAGGAATTGCCCGTGCTGTGGGGTTACCTAAGGTGCAAGCCGAAGAACTGGTAAGGTTTCCAGGTAATTGCTATGGCATGGCATACAATCTGGATCGCGATGAAGTGGGAATTATTTTATTAGATGACAGCGAAAATTTAAAAGCGGGTTGTGAGGTCTGGCGGACAGGAAGAGTTTTGGATGCACCTGTAGGAGAAGAATTATTAGGCAGGGTAATCGATGGAACAGGTCGCCCCTTGGATAATCGAGGAGCAATTGCTACAGCACAACGCCTTCCAGTAGAAAGAGAAGCCCCAGCAATTATGCACCGCGCACCCGTGACTGTACCCTTGCAAACAGGAATCAAAGTTATTGATGCCTTGATTCCCATAGGAAAAGGACAGAGAGAGTTGATTTTAGGCGATCGCGCTACAGGCAAAACTGCGATCGCTCTTGATACAATTATTAATCAAAAGGGTAAAGATGTAATTTGCATTTATTGTGCTATTGGACAGAGGAGTTCGGCGGTAGCTAAATTAATTGCTGAGTTACGCCACAGGGAAGCTATGGACTACTCTATAGTTGTGGTAGCGGGAGGAGAATCACCCCCAGGGTTACAATATATTACCCCCTATGCAGCTACGACGATGGCAGAATATTTTATGGAACAGGGGAAAGATGTTCTCATTGTTTATGATGACCTAATTCAACACGCCAGGGCATATCGAGAACTATCTCTATTATTACGTCGTCCTCCTGGTAGAGAAGCCTTTCCTGGAGACATCTTTTACATCCATTCCCGTCTTCTAGAACGTTCTACCCATCTGCGTCCCGAATTTGGAGGTGGCTCATTGACGGCTTTACCAATCGTAGAAACAGAAGCACAAAATATCTCCGCTTATATTCCTACCAATCTAGTTTCTATTACCGATGGTCAGATTTATCTCACTCCCAATTTATTTCATAAAGGTATTTTACCTGCTGTGGATGTGGGTAAATCCGTATCTCGTGTTGGTGGAAAAACTCAGTTACCAGCTTATCGTGCTGTAGCTGGTGATTTACGCTTATCTTATTCTCAGTTTGAAGAATTAGAAGCCTTTTCTCGCTTTGGTACAAGGTTGGACGAAGCAACTCAAACCAGTATTGCTAGGGGTCAAAGAGTTCGAGAAATTCTTAAACAAAATCAATACCAACCTATTGCTGTAGCTGAACAAATTGCTGTTTTACTCGCCGTTACTAAAGGAGTTTTTGATAATATTCCTTTAGAAAAAATTCAGTCAATAGAAAAGGAATTACGTAACACAATGAAACAAGAATTACCTAATATATGTCAAAGAATTGAGGCTGGTGAAAAATTAAGAGAAGAAGATATCCCAGCCTTGCTGAATATGACAAAAAAAATCTTGAAAAACATGAGTTATACTAAATCCTGTTTAGATGTTCATTCTGACTTCTGACTTCTGAATTCTGACTTCGACCTCACACTAAGTCTCCCGTTACTTTCGAGAATTGATATTAGAAGCCAGTGTCACTCAAATAAATTCACAGAGATATTTAATCTTGACTTGGTCTGTGCTATAAACAATACTTTCTTGATTGATTACATTCATAGTTCCTGGTTTGACATAAGTACTGTCATAACCTTTCATCGGAAAACTACTACTTCGGCTTGTAGGATGATATTCTTTACCCATAGCAAAGTCGCAGAGTAACATAAACACTCTTTGAGTATTATCCGCTGAATTATCCCAATAGTTGGTAGCATAATTTAAAGCTTTGGTAGATTGTTCTGAGCCATAAATACCGTTCCCAAACATTCTCCCTGTGCATTGAACTGCACTGGCAGGAGGAATAATTAAACCACCTTTGAGAATACTTAAAAGATTACTAGCTTTTGTGCCGTGCCAATGGGTTTTAATATTACCAATTGCTGCTGCTTTTTGGGTAAAAGCTTGAGTCATAGAAGGAATATTTACTTGATATAATCTTCTTAATTTATATTTAGCTGATAAATGATTACAATTGATCGTTGAATCGTATATTTGGCGAATTTCACGAAAGATTTTTCTTCCTGCCAGGGTACTACCTGGAACTCGTTTAATACTGCATTCAAAAATATTTTGCTCCTCATTGCTACTGTTCATATCTATTGCAGCACTCAAAGAATTTAAAATTTCATATTGACGCTGTATTTCTGATTGGGAAGAAAAAATCTGGTAATCTATTTTGTGGTTTAGTTTTTGGGGAATTAATCTTAAATAATTATTAATTAAACTTCGGATGGAAGGATTATTTTTTTTTGGTGAAGTAGCTATTTGTAATAAGTAGTCTCTGGCTTGGGTAATTGCCTCAGGAGTGATTAAACCTAAAGGGGTAGTAAAATTACCTGTTTTAGAGTTATAACTAATATTGGTTTGAGAAGTAATATCGTGAATATTAACTTCTACTAGATAACGAATCAATTGTTTGGCTCTAGGGTCTTTGCCATATTCAATTTGCTTGGCTGCAATGGTATCTAAGTCTTGAGGTTTGAGGTTAACCTTGGTTGGGCTATTTTTAGTAAGTATGGGTGCTGCGGTATAGCCTTTTCTGAGTTTTCGTCTTTTAGTTCGTTCAAATTTATTTTGGGCTAAAGCCAGAGAACTAAACTGATAGGTTTTACTCTGTAATTTAGTGCCAATTCTACCCCATTGGGCAATAAACACACCGTCTGTTAATACTGTACCTTGCCATACTTTATTAGAATTTTGATCCACTTCTACGTAAATTAGGGTACAAGAATCTACCACAGAATTAGATACTGCCGTCGCGTTCATAAGCTCTATTATCCATTGAACTAAATCTCTTTGTTGACATTTTAATCAACTTTGATTTTATAGTCAAGTTGAATTTTAATGGATAAGCTATATATTAATCTCCCTTGTCTCCTTGTCTCCTTGTCCCCTTGTCCCCCTTATCTTTTCATCAATAACCCATAGTGGCTAATCTATAATTTTTCTACCAGTTCCACTAACTGTTTAAAAGATTGAGTAATAATCATTGATTGTTCTGAAATTCTTTCGGCAACACCTGCCACATTTTGAATTGAGTCATTAGCAAAATTTGAGCTTTGTATTTGATTTTCTAAGGATTGACAAGTATTTTCAAGATTGCTAGTCATTTGCCGATTTACAGTGACAAGCTGGTCTATTTTTTCAGTAATTGATTGAAATTCTCCAATTCCACGTATTAGTTGTTGTTTTCCAGAATCGAGAATAGCGGTTTTATTATTGATTTCGCTTTGAGTATTGGCAAATTGGACTTCTATCGTAGCTGTTGTTTCAAATAGTTGCTGCATCAAAGAAAAAATTGCGTCTGAGGATTTAACAATAGAATTTTCCTCACTGTCTGTAATTAGATTACTATTCACGGCTCTAGCTATATTCATAGATTTTTGAACTATTTGCTTACTCAAATCTTTGACTGTTTTAACCGTCTCAAAAATTTGTTGGCACGAATTGCTAAAGTCATCTAATCCCACTGCTACATTGTCAACTGTACCTTGGACATTGGAGATATTTGTCACACCACGCTCTAAACTTTGCTGCACTGCTTGTGTAGCTAGTTCGTTTTGTTGTCCTTGAAATTGGATTTGTTTAATATTTAAAGCTATGGCATTTAAAGAATCGGCAGTTTTTTGAATTTGGGATAAAACATTGATTGTGGTTTCAGATTGTCCCATAGCCTCTTGAGATAAACTTTGATAGGCATATCCATTCTTCCCTAGAACATCAACTATTTCCTGTTTGAGGTTTTCTATTTGCTGGTATTTGCGCTGAAACAACTCCTTGCTTTCTTCAGTAGACTTTTCTAGTTGCTTAATTACTTTGGCATTTTCTAGGGCAAAGCCGATTTGAGCAGAAATTTGAGCCAGCCAACGAATTTCTGTTTCTTGCCATTGACGGGTGTTATCACATTGGTGTGCTAGCAATAAACCAAAAAGTTTACCTTCGTTGAGAATCGGGGCTACTAAATTAGCTTTGACTTGGAGTTTTTCTAGTTCCTCAATATAACGAGGGGTAAGGTTGGATTGATGGATGTTGTTAAAGGCTTGAACTCTGCCTTTGAGGTATTGCTCCTCATGATGAGATTCAAAGCGGATCGGGTCAATTACCTTACCCTGGGCTTTTACCCAACCATTAACAACAGATTCTGCGATAATCATGCCACTGTTGTTAGAATTGATCCTATATACTACAACACGATCACAGTTTACAGTTTTCCGTACTACCTCTACGCTATTGTTGAGAATATCTTGGCTATTGAGAGATTGACGAATTTGTTGAATTGCATCAGTAAAAGACTCTGTCCACATTCTTTCATCTTCTACTTGCTGACGGAGTTGTTTAGCATTAGCTAAGAGTTCTGTATTATCCATGATAAAGCCTATTTGTTTGGCAATTTGAGCTAACCAAAAAATTTCTGTTTGTTCCCACTCGCGGGTATTAGAACACTGATGAGCAAATAATAAGCCAAATAGTCTTTTTTCGTTAATAATTGGGGCTATTAAACAGGCTTTAGCTTCTAATTGTTCTAACTGCTTAATGTATTCTTGGGGTAAATCTGACTGGGAAATATCATTGATTGTCTGAGATTTACCATTGCGATACTGGTCAATATACTGAGATTCTAAACCAGCGTCTTCAATGACTCTTCCTTTTACTTTGAGCCAACCAGAAGCAACAGATTCAGCCATGACCGTGCCATAGTTCTGGGGATTCAGACTAGAGATAATCACCCGATCACAATTCAATATTCTTCTTATTTCTTCGACTTTATGGCTCAGAACCTTTTCTTGTTCTGTCTCATTTCCCTCCTCAGGTTTGATAATCGATAAGGAACTACTTTGCTCCTGTTTGACGATAGCTTTAGCTTTGTTCGGGTTAAAATGTACTATCTGTTCACTGTTTTCTGGCTTCTGAGTGGTTGTAACCTCCTGGGTATAGTTATTAGGAGGTAACTGCTTAGTAGAACTAGAACTAGAACTACCTTTAATTGCAGGCTGTTGGGAAAGAGCAAATCCTGTGGCGTTGGCTTTCTCGGTCAGAAAAATTACTGCTTCATGATGCCAAAGTTTGATTTGTGAACATTGATGAGCTACCAACAAAGCCAACAACTCATTATCTATCACAATTGGTGCCATCATCAGACTTTTAACCCCGACCCGCTCTAAGTCTTTTAATTGCCTTTTACTCTTATCCGCTAGGTAAATATCATCTATGGCAACGGGCATTCCATAGGAATACATTTCTCGATATCTTCCTTCTAAGAAGGGGTCTTTAATGGTTTTCCCCAGAATTGAAGAGTATTGTGACTCAATGGATTCAGCCAATACTAAACCTGCTGTTGATTGACTGGCACTGTAGATAATTACGCGCTCACATTTTAGGGCTTTGCGAGTTATGTCAGCTGTAAGTTTTAGAAATTTTGCGATTTTTTGGTCGCTCCCCAGTTTTAAACCAAAAGTTTGAGTCATTGATCGTGTGTGTTGGTAGATAGCTTCTAGAATAATTAAGAATTTTTATTTAGTTAAATCGATTTACTTAAACAAAATTCTTGAGATGAGAGTCAAGTTCTAATTAATTACTCTAGTCTATTAGGAAATTTTTGCAACTTTGAGTTCCAGTTTTTTTCTTGGCTAGAGCATAATTGTTTTTAACAACTGCCCTACTAAATCTCACTGAATAAAAGTCAATTTAGGGTCTAAACCCAATAAATTAAGAGGTGTTTACTCAATTTATTGGGGATTTTAGCAGCTATGTCCCAGCCAGTTATATATATTTAACCTGAAGGTTTTGTTAGAGAATTTTCTTTAATCTAAAATGTTGTTAATCTTCCCAATAGTAAACAGAGTAATTGCCATAAAGTTGTTAGATAATTGCTTATCTTAAGCATTATTAATCGTCGTTAGACACAGTCATGGAATCATGATTATTCTCCTCCATTTTATCAACTAAACTGCTTTGATCTAATGATTTATTGTCTATTTTGACTTTGATTTTCTGCAAAGTCTTTTGATTTTCTAATAAAACTTCGGAAATTTTCTGTAGTTCTGATATTTTTTTAGGAAAATTATTGGGGTCAGATTGAGTTTGAATAGCTTCGTTTACTGGAATATTTTGTTTCAGAAATAGTTCTTCTTTTAATGAAATTCGGTCTAAAGCTAATCCTAGTTGCAAAGTTAGTTGAGAAAATAGCTCAATTTCTGATGGTTCCCAGTCCCGAGTTTCAGCACATTGATGTCCAATAAGTAATCCAAATAATTGCTCATTTTGGACTATTGGTGCAATGATGGTTGCCTTGACTGCCAGAGATTCTAGCTTCTCTAAATGACATTCAGTAAGATTAGCTTCGTGAATATTAGAGATCGCTTTGACATAACCTTGAAAGTATTTTGCTTCGTATTTTTGAGCAAAACAGGGGTCTTGGATTTGAGAATTTAAAGATTTGGGATAACCAGGAACTACTGATTCTGATACAATCGTACCGTTCCAGTCAGTATCAAATTGATAAACAATTACCCTATCTATTAACATTCCCCTGGCAACTTGTTCTACAGCAATTTTGAAAAGTTCTGATCGGTCGATACATTGGCGAATACTCAAAATAAACCTGTTGAGTAATTGGGTTAATGTATTTTGACTATTTAATTCTCTTAAAAGTTTCGCATTATCAAGGGCAAAACCAACTTGAGTTGCGATTTGGGTTAACCAGCGAATTTCATAGTCTTCCCAATGACGGGGTCCACTACACTCATGGGCAACCAAGAGACCAAATATCTTACCTTCATTCAGGATTGGGGTAACTAAATTGGCTTTGACTTCTAGTCCCCCTAATTGTTCTAAATAGCATGAGGGCAGTCCTGCTTCATGGATATTGTCTAGGGCGCGGACTCTGCCATCTCGATACTTTTCCAAATATCTAATTTCAAAACAAGGGTCAGATATGACTTTATTTAATGCCTTGGTGTATTCACTAGCTACCGATTCTGCAACCACAGTGCCATAGCGATCCTCATTCAGACTATACACTAAAACGCGATCGCATTTCATCACCCTTCTAACTTCTTCGACGCTCACATTGAGAATATCTTTTTGTTGCAGAGATTGACGAATATATGGAACCGTATCAGTAAAGTAATTAGTCCATTCTCTTTCCCTTTTGGCTAAAGCGTCTTTTTCTTTGGCGACAGAGAGCATTTTAGCATTATCTAGAGTAAACCCAATTTGAGTCGCTATTTGGGTTAAGCAGCGAATTTCATAGTCCTCCCAATGGCGGGCTGCACTACACTGATGGGCAACTAACAGACCAAATATGTTCCCTTGATTCAGGATTGGGATAACTAGATTCGCTGTAACATCTAGGGCTTCTAACTGCTCTAAATGGCAGAGGGAAAGGTCTGCTTCATAGATATTGTCTATGGCGCTAACTCTACCATCCTGATACTTTGCCAAATATTTCTTTTCAAAGCAAGAGTCGGAGATAACTTTATCTAATGCCCTAGTGTATCCAGGAACTACAGATTCGGCGATTACAGTGCCATAGCGATCTTCATTCAGACTATACACTAAAACGCGATCGCATTTTAAAACTCGACGTATTTCTTGAAC
>JASJDB010000218.1 GCA_030065315.1 Xenococcaceae cyanobacterium MO_167.B52
TAGCGGAAAGAATTAAATACGATGCTTTCTTAATTTTTAGTGCTGTACTGGTAGCTATTTCCTATCCAATTACTGGTCACTGGATTTGGGATGGGGGTTGGTTAAGTGAAATGGGTTTTTCCGACTTTGCTGGTTCTACCGCAGTACACTCCGTAGGTGGTTGGGCTGCTTTAGTTGGAGCCTGGATGTTGGGTCCTAGACTTGGCAAATATCAAGACGATAGAGTCAATGCCCTTCCTGGTCACAATATGGGTTTTGCTACTCTAGGTTGTCTAATTCTCTGGATTGGCTGGTTTGGCTTTAACCCCGGTTCCGAATTAGCAGCAACTCCCAATGTTCCCTACATTGCTGTAACAACTAACCTGGCAGCAGCAGCAGGGGGTGTTACTTCCACTTTTACATCTTGGATCAAAGACGGTAAACCTGACTTGTCCATGACCATTAACGGTATTCTTGCTGGACTGGTAGGGATTACTGCTGGTTGTGCTGATGTTAGTTTTCTTTCTGCGGTCATTATTGGCGCGATCGCTGGTATTATTGTAGTATTCTCTGTTGGCTTTTTTGACTCAGTTCTTAAAATTGACGACCCTGTCGGTGCAACTTCAGTTCACTTAGTTTGCGGAATCTGGGGAACTCTAGCAGTTGGTATATTTGGTACTGGTAATCTTGGTATTCAAATTCTTGGCATTGTATCCGTTGGTGCATTTACCGTTGTATTTAGTGCTATTGTCTGGACTATTCTTAAAGTGACTATTGGCATTCGAGTTGGCGAACACGAAGAAATCCAAGGTTTAGACATTGGCGAACACGGTATGGAAGCTTACAGTGGTTTCGTAAAGGAAGCTGACATCATCAGTGGTGGAGGTTCTAGTGCAGGTATTGGAATGCCAGGAATGTCAGGTAGCTCTGAATTCTAAGTTTAACTAGACCACTGGTGTTTCAGCCACAATATATAACTCTGCCGTCACGAAAGAAAACCTGTGACGGTTTTTTGTAGCCAAGGGAATTGCTACTTTATGTTTAATTTTGGTAAAGTTTTAAAGCAATTGACCCCATACTTCATCAAAACTTTAATCAATAAATTCTGGGACTTCAACTCTAGCTAACTTGAGCAAATACCTCACTCCAAAGCAGTTTGGGGGCATCTGGTTTAGTAATAATTTCCACAATTTTGTTCTTCGCTTCATCATTTAGGAGTGCTTCTACGCAAACTTGAGAAACTTTTTGCCGTGGAATACTTCCTTCAAATAGAGTATCTGCGGATGACATGAATATATTATCTATATTATTCTCGTTCTTAAGTCCACCTGGTCTAACGATTGTATAAATTAGACCGCTGGTTTGCAGATATTCCTCTGCTTGCTTTTTCCAATAAAGCACTAACCAAAATAAATTTAAGGGGTGAAAAAATTTAGACACACACAAAGAAGAAACAATTACGAAATGGCGGATATTTTGAGCTTTGGCAACATCAACTAAATTTTTTGTGCCTTCATAATCTACTTGATAAGGAGCAAGTACATTAAAACTGGGAGTTGCCCCCGTAGCACACAATAAAATATCACAACCAGTAATGGCTGATGTAATACTTGCCTTGTCTAATACATCTCCCAATACTAATTCCGCTTCCGAGGGCAAAATGTTACGGGCTTTTTCTAAATCTCTTACTAAGGCTTTAACAGGAATATTTTTCTTAAGCAATTCTCGCACAATGTGTTTTCCTGTTTGTCCCGTAGCTCCAACTACTAAAGCTTGCATAAAGGTCTCGCTCACACCTATATAGAATATTAAATGTTTAACTGATTGTTAACTCTTATATTGTAAATAATTTAGCAATAAAAGAATTTATTAATTAATAACCTCATAAATAATATGCAGTTCAAATCTACTTTCCAACCCCAAGAAATGGTCTTACCAGTGTCTGATTGCAATTTGAGTTTAGCTAATTCTCGTCCCAGTAATAAAGTAGCAGAGTTATCCACATTGGAAAAAGTCAATAATGTTTTTTTATTTGAGGGGTCTTTCTTGGGTTACATGGATATGTACAGCGATCGCAAAACTGTAGCTGATTATCTTGATTCTCACGAAGGATGGTTTGGTCGCTGTTCTAAACCAATGCAAGTAGAGCCATTAGGAGACAATGGTTATGTCTTAAGTGTGGGACAGTTTGGTTATTTTGGTTATGATGTAGAGCCCAAAATTGCTGTAGTCTTAAATCCTCCTCAAAATGGCGTTTATAAAATGCACACTGTACCAATTCCTGGTTATCAAGCTCCTGGTTATGAGGTTACTTATAAATCTCAAATGGAGCTACAAGAATTAGATTTACAAACAACCCTAGGAAAAAAAGTTAAACATATTTTTAAGTCTTATAAGTCTCCTTCTGAAACTATGATTCGAGTTAGTTGGACATTGGATATGTCTGTAACTGTTGAATTTCCTAAGTTTATTTTAAAGTTACCTACTTCTTTAATTCAAAGTACTGGCGATCGCTTGTTAGCCCAAATAGTTCGTCAAATATCACCTCGCCTCACTTATAAAGTGCAACAAGATTTCCACACTCTTTTGAATCTTCCTATTCCCCCCAAGAGTGGTAGAAAGTTCGATAAGATAGAGCCTGCCAACCATATTTCTAACCTAGAGAAAAATCCGGGTTATGCAGCTTAGTTAGACACTGATATAGAAAGAAAAAAATTAAAGCTTTCAGTCGGTAGAAAAAAGCTCCCAGAAAGATTTCTCAACTACGAAAAAAAGTTACCAACCAACATTGATAATGATTATGTAATATCAAATCACTTTCAATATACTCCACATTAATCGCCCCAATCTCCCTTGTCCTCCTTGTTATGCCCTAAAGGATTCCCTACGGTTATGCGAAGCGGTATCCTTTAGGACTCGAAGCGGTATCCTTTCTCACTTAGGGCTGTTGCTTGTTGCCTACTTTCACCAGAGACTTTTTCAGCAGACCCTACTTATTCCCAAGTGGGTGAGCTAGCAATAAGTTTTTCTGCTTCTTCTTTACTCAAAGGTTTAGCAAAAAAGTAACCTTGTCCATGTTCGCATTTTAAACATTTGAGTTGATTCATTTGATAAGGAGTTTCAATCCCTTCAGCAATCACATCCATATTGAGCATATGTGCCAGAGTGACAATAGTTTTAACAATTGAATTATCCCGCTCTGATTGCATTTCTTGAACAAAAGAGCGGTCTATTTTAAGAGTATTTATAGGAAACCGATGTAAATAGCTAAGGGAGGAATATCCAGTACCAAAATCATCAATACTCAACTGAATTTTTCTTTTTCTCAAGGATAGTAAAGTATTGTTTACTAGTTCAAGATTCTTCATCAAGAGACTTTCTGTGATCTCTAGTTTTAAAAATTGACCTTCTAAACCTGTTTCTTCTAGAACTTCATCGATAGTATTGAGCAAAAATGTCTCTTTTAACTGTTTACCAGAAAGATTTACACTTATTTTGAGGGAAGAGTATTCAGGATATTGAATTTGCCAAGAATGTAACTGTTTACAAGCTTCTTTTAATAACCATTTACCCAGGGGAACAATTAATCCTGTTTCTTCTGTGACAGGAATAAATTCAGTAGGAGAAACAAACTTTCTTGTAGGATGTTGCCAACGAGCTAAGGCTTCAAATCCAACCAGAGTACCTTTAATCAGGGATACAATGGGCTGATAATAAACTAAAAATTCTTCTCTTTCAATTGCTTTCCTTAAATCGGTTTCTAATTCTAAACGTTTAATAGCACGAATGTGCATAGAGCGATCAAATACTTCATATCTAGCTTTGCCTTGTTCCTTAGCTGTGTACATAGTAAGGTCTGCATCTCGCAAAATAGCCTCTGGTTGTTCATATCCTTGAGAAGATAGAGCAATACCAATACTAGCCGTAGTGAATATTTCGTAGCCTTCTATATTAAAAGGATGCTTCAGAGCTTGATAAATTTTTTCGGCAATTGTAGTTGCCACATTAACATCTGGAATGTTTTCTAACAGAATAGTAAATTCATCGCCTCCAAGACGTGCGACTGTATCGGTGGGATTAATGCAAGTTTCTAATCGCCGAGCAATCTGGATCAGTAATTTATCTCCGATTAAATGTCCGACGCTATCATTAACTATTTTAAAACGGTCTAGATCAAGAAAAAGTACTGCAAAAAGATAATTTGATTGATTTTTGGCTCTAATAATTTCATGTTCTAAACGATCTGTAAATAAAGCTCGGTTAGGCAAACCTGTGAGGGAATCATGTAAAGCATCATGGAGTAGTTGTCTTTCCATTTGCTTTCTTTCTGTAATATCAACAATTTGATTATTAAAGTGTAAAGGTTTCCCTTGGGCGTTACGGACAATAACAACTTTCAGTAGGGTATCTACGATGCGTCCACTTTTGGCAATGTGGCGTTTTTCTATTTGAAAAGCTGATTCTTGACCAACAGTTAATTTTTTTTCTAGAGATTGATGTTCTTCTATATCCTCTGAGTAGCTAATGTCAGAAAAAGAGAGTCGCAAAAGTTCTTCCTGAGAATAGTCAAGTGCGTCGCAAAGTGCTTGATTAACCCTTTGAAATTTGCCATTTAGGGTAGTAATTGCCATCCCAATAGGAGCTAATTCAAAAGTGAGCCTAAACTGTTCCTCACTTTCTCTAAGAGCCTGTTCTGCCTGTTTACGTTTAGTTATATCTTCAGCAATACCAACAAAACGATGTACTTTCTCTTCCATATCTCTGATGGGAAAAGCTTTGACTGATACCCAGCGAATGGAAGCATCGGGTCTAACTATACGATATTCTTCTTCAAATTCGTCTCCTGTTCTAAATTGAGTTTCTAAAGTTGCGATCGCTCGAAATGAGTCTTCTGGATGAATTGCGGACAACCAAGATTGGGGATCTTCATATAAACTTTGGCAGGTACGTCCCCAGACTTCTTCATAAGCAGGACTAATGTACAAAATTTCGTCTGTTTCTGCCGAGATCATGAAAAATACTTCTCTGACATTCTCGGCAATTTGACGAAAACGCTCTTCTCGATCTTGCAGTTGATGCAGTTTGTTAGTAAGAACTTGATTTTCTTGTAAGAGATTTTCTAGAAGAGTGAATAACTCATCTAATTTGACAAAACGGTTTGTAAGCTCCTGATTGAACATCCGGGTGACTTTTTTGGCAGGCATTACCTACTTATATTGCCCAAATTAAAGATTAAGTTAACATTTGTCACCCATGAAGAATTTAGTTTAATTGGGAACTCTTTTGATATTCCCTGCTTTAACCCATCCCTCTTGTTTACTAGTAGGAATTTGTATGCGTTGCCATTTCTGATCAGAAGATTGTTCTAAGATCAGAATCTTGGCATTGTAGCCAACTCCTCCAACTCTGGTACTATTTACACTCGGTTCGGAGCGTAAACTTAATCCTTGAGGCCAGGTAACGCGAGCATAGTAAGCATTTTGAGGAATTTTTTCAGGTTCTGGAGCTTGGTTGGATTCTCCAGGAAACAGAGGAATATCAGCGAAAATAGTTTCAGATTCTTCAGTTGGACTGGTACTTATTTGTGATTTATTCTGAGTTTCTTCTTCATAGATCGGTTTTTTCGGTAGATTAGAAGACATTCTACTGAAATAGTAGTAGCCAGCACCTACCCCAATACCGCCAATTATCGAGACTCCCAACACAAAACCTAAAATGAATTGAAGGGTATTTGAGATAACTCTCAAAGAACTGTACAAAATCTGTTTACTTTTAGTCATGTTATTTACCACCTACCCCAGATAGCTAAAGTTAATCCTGGTCGGTATATATTAACAAACATAGTTTTGCCATCGGGAGCAAAACAAACCCCTGCAAATTCACTGTTATTAAGAGCATTACGAGCAAATTGATAATATTTGCCTTCTGGAGTAATGCCTACTAAAAACTGCTCTCCTCTGCCATCTTCACAAACAATTAAATCGCCGAAAGGGGACATAATTAGGTTATCAGGATAATCTAAAACTTCTTTTCCAGGAGATTCTAAAAATAGTTCTATGGTCGCTTTAGCTATGTTGTAGCGAAATATTTGACCTACTTTTGCTCTACCACCACTGGTACAGGTAAAATATAGCTCGCCGTTGCTGTAACAGATACCTTCTGCTCTTCTAAACACTGCCGAACCTTTGGTTTGTGCTTCATATCGGAGGGTGTCGTGTTCGGGGTCAACATCTTCTAATCTTACCCACACCACAGGTTGGGGCTGATTCAGAGGAAAATCTAAAGCAGTATCAACTTGGGGCATATTTTTAATAACCATTGCTTCTAATATTCCCCCCTGGTCTAATTTGCCACTTTGATGGGGGCGAAAGCGATAGAAACAGCTATTATTTTGGTCTTCTGTTTGATAAATATAACCTGTTCGGGGATCAACTGCGATCGCTTCATGACGGAAACGCCCCATTGCTGCTAATGGTTTGGGGGCTGCCAATAATCCTTGGGCTGGTACTTCAAAATTGTAGCCGTGTTTAACTGACACTTTACCCCAATAGGGTAAGACTTGTTCCAAGCTGTATCCTGGGGGTGGATAAGGGGTAGCTACATCTTCTTCACAACTAATCCAACTCCCCCAAGGAGTAGTACCACCACTACAGTTGCGATTGGTACCAGCCAAAGAGAGATAATGTTTTTGTAAATGTCTGTCTTGATCTACGATTAGAGTGGTAGTTCCCCCTGGGGAATTAGGGTCGTATTGGGGCAGATCAGAAGGTAAATTATTTTTGCTATTTACGGGGTCTAATTCGTGGTTTCTGACTAAAATTGTTGTACCATTTTCCCCAGGAAAGGCACCCATTCCATCATGATTATTAAGAACAGAAAAGCCATCATTCATGATTTCTCCCACTTGAGAAAGTACCCGATACTGAAATCCTTCTGGAAGGTCTAGAATTCCATTGGGGTCACTTTTGAGAGAACCAAATTTATTGACTCTGAGTGATTCACTTGTCACTGGCTGAGAATAAAGTTTTTTCAGGGAACTTGCCATCATGGCACTGGTAGCAGATGCTCCCAATAGTCCGAAAAAATTACGTCTTGATAATATCACAACACCAATTGCTAGATTAACTATTTGTTGTAGCCCAGGATAACTTTAACAGACCTGCGGAAGTCCCTACCATCGAAACGAGCGAGTCTTACAGACGAGCAATGTTTAGGTTAGGGATGGATAGCACCCTCGACGGAGGAACGGAGTTGAGCGTGAGGGATGCTGGGGTTTCCCCAGCATATCCAATCACGCTGTTGAGCAATCTAGCTTTACCCAGAAAACGAAGTTGGACAAGCAAAATAGACCCATAATCTTTATATAACAAGGGTTGTAGTTGTTGTATGATTAGATCAAGAAAAAGCGGGGATGATTAGAGTAGGTGCTGCTTCCGAACTATCCGTTGTATAAATGTCTAAGTAGCCTATCAGTCCGGACTTTTTCAAGAATACTGATAGCCTCGACGGGTACCGCTAGCTATAAAATTTCGGCTAAGTACAAGAGTGAGCAAAAACCAATAATACGGGTCTGCGGAAGGCGGACTTCTGGCTGTTAAGGCATCGTAAGACCAAAACCGAGCTTGCTTGGTGGAGGCTGAAGCCGATGAAACGGCAAGCCCATTAGACGAATAAAACCGTCTCTGAATTGAGTTGAGTAGGAAACCCCTATCTCAGCGAAGTAGATAGGGGTACTTCATCAATGAATAACAATTAACGATTAACAATAAATTAAGAAAGACTGTTCTGCTGGTATAATTCCTAGTTGCAAAGGAAGAAGTTTGAAACAGCATGAAAGTATTAGTTGTTGGTAATGGAGGAAGAGAACATACAATAGCGTGGACATTGTTGAAATCCCCTAATGTGGAGACTGTTTACTGTACTCCTGGTAACGGTGGCACAGCAACTATGGCAAATTGTTTTAATCTCAATCTTGCTGTTGATGATTTTCAGGGAATTGCACAATCCGTTGCAGAATACAATATTTCTCTAGTTGTCGTAGGACCAGAAATTCCCTTATCTCTTGGTATTACTGACTATCTTCAAGAACATAATATCGCTGTATTTGGTCCCAATAAAGCAGGAGCGCAACTAGAATCAAGTAAATCTTGGGCAAAAGAATTAATGATTCAAGCTCGAATTCCCACCGCCAAATCTGTAACTTTCAATAATGGGGATTTGGCAAAGGCTCATATCGAACAAGAAGATGCACCTATTGTAGTTAAAGCAGATACTCTGGCAGCAGGAAAAGGTGTGATTGTGGCAATGACCACTGAAGAAGCTAAAGCAGCAGTTGACAGTCTATTAGAACAGGGTTTTACAACCCTAGTAGTAGAGGAATTTTTAGCGGGAGAAGAAGCTTCGGTTTTAGCCATAACTGACGGAGAAACGATCCGCCCTCTCATACCATCCCAAGATCACAAGCGCGTGGGAGAAGGAGATAGGGGGAAAAATACTGGGGGGATGGGAACTTATGCCCCTGCACCTATTGTAACTCCAGAATTAATGGAGCAAATTCAAACAGAAGTTTTAGAGCCTACTATCGCAGTCTTAAAACAACGTGGAATTGACTATCGAGGGGTGGTTTATGCTGGTTTGATGATTAGCCCCACGGGAGAACCTAAAGTTTTAGAATTCAACTGTCGTTTTGGCGACCCCGAAACTCAAGTTGTTTTACCTCTACTGGATACTCCTCTAGACGAATTACTCATTGCTTGTACCCAAAAGCAACTAGCACAACAACCACCAATTAAATGGAAAACTGGCAGTGCTGTATGTGTAGTTGCTGCTTCTGGGGGTTATCCTGATGCTTATGAAAAAGGAAAAGTCATATCGGGAATCGAATCCGCTACTGCTCAAGGTGCAGTGGTGTTTCATGCAGGAACAGCTTTCAAAGATAATCAATTAGTTACCAGTGGCGGTAGAGTCCTGGGAATAACTGCTTTAGGAAATAACTTAAAAGATGCGATCGCAAAAGTCTATCCTGCGGTAGAATCAATTAGCTTCGAGGGAATGTATTATCGCCGAGATATTGCCCATAAAGCATTAAATCATTGAACATTTATAACAACTAACAACTAACTAACCACTTTACTGTTATAAAGACTCATTGCCTTTTCGATTCCTTCTTTCAGACTGCATTCTACCGCTTTAACAGATAGATATAAGACTTCTTCCATAACTACCG
>JASJDB010000219.1 GCA_030065315.1 Xenococcaceae cyanobacterium MO_167.B52
ATTTGTGGGAATTTAGAATTCAGAATTTAGCCCTAAAGGCACTAAAGTATTCCCTTCGGTCATTCCCTATCGGTCAATTTAGAATTCACAAAAGTTTAAGCTAATTCTACGCTTTAAACTAAAAGTATACTTTGGTAAGCGGATTTAGTATCATACCTTGGAAACGTGGAAACAGTGGAGGAGGTAGAGACTTAAGATTGGTTGATGAGCTAAAAAATGCCTTTAAATCAGTGAAAAATGTTCTCTAATCTCCTCAATCTCCTAGAATCAAGTTTTAAAAATAGACTTTTGTAAGCTTTCTGTATTTCCCGTTAAGCTGGAACGCAACTTGGGTAGGATCAAAGCATGATCGTCATTTCTCTCAGGTAGAGTATTAGGGGAAGAAAGAGCCTTGGGTAAACGATACTGGTAGTATCCCATGGTTCTTAATTCTGCTACAAGATTTTCAAAGCATTTTTGAGCTTGTTGGTCTTGACCAGGGATTGAGCGGTCATAAACTAAAGATGTCATGACATACATTTCCCTCGTATTGACTGCGTCTAAAACAATCATTGGCTCAAACCCATAATCCCTGAAAAATTGTTCGATAACAGGAACAATAGTTAGAGAGTCTGTTCCAGAAGCAGGCGCAGTGACGGCAACCCACAGGAATCCACAGTCATCACGATCTAAATCCATAACTTCTGGAATGGGACTCCGTTTGCGCCAATAGCTTACAGGAACACTTCCCTGACCAGGAATGCCAGCAAAAGTCAGAAGACGACCTTTGGTTAGGTTGTGAGTAATGCCAGGAATATCGAGACCGCGATTCCAGCGTAATCTTTTGATTTGAGTTTGATCTACTCTAAAGGACTGTAAGCGACTTACTTTGCCCTCTAAGGCTTCGTGAATATCTGCTTTTAAGGCTTCAGCGTGCCTTAAAGTAGGAGAATACACGGCAAAGACTCCATTATATATACCCGACCAAGCAGGAATTTGTTGTTGCTGTAAAAGCTTTAACATTAGCTGACGGTCTAGGGTAGATTCTGCATCAGTTTCTTGCCAAGGGAACTGACTTACTTCTGCCAAAATGCGATAGCCATGTAATAGTATCCAGTTACTTTCAATCAGTCCAGTTTGCTTTAATTTGTGCAATTGCTCTACTAATTCACCCAACTGAAATTCTTGATCAATGGAAAAATAAAATAGTTGTAAGTATTCAGGCAACAAAGACAATTGCAAAGTCATTTTAGTGACAACGCCTAGATTAGACTGACGAAATAGACCTTTTAAATCTGCACCTATTCCGTAACGGGATAATCCTGCGGTTGAAGCATTAGAAACAGCATCATATCCAGTTTTTAGTAATTCACCTGAAGGTAAAATTGCCTCCAGAGAAATAACATGATCCCAACGAACCACATTGACACCATTAGCATATCCTGCATCTATCGCATTACCAATAACACTAGAGTAAGGAGAACTTCCTGTAATCGAAAAAAGCAAGTGGGGATATTTAGAGCGTAAATATTCAAATAATTGTTGCTGGCTTACTCCAGGTTCCAAAGTGACGGTGGCGTTTTTGCCATCGACCTCTATTTGATTAAGGCGACTCAAATCCATAATGACACTTAAGTCTTGATCTGGAACTGTAGAACCATATCCCCAGTTGTATCCCAGACTTACTGGATAAAGATTAACTCCAAAGTTTTGAGCAGCTTTGAGACAGGCTTGAACCTCTTGAGTTGAACCTGGTTGAATGATAAAACGGACTTGGTGTGAAGTTTCAAAAGTTGCTGTTTCTGCTGCTGCAATTTCATTGTTGTTAGTAATTACATATTGATGACCAAGTATATCCTGACAAAGCTCTAGGTAATGAGTTCTGGATTGTAGACTGGGATTAGATTGTACAACTGGTAACATTAATATTCTCCTTATTTGTTTAATTTAGAAAACTAGTAATTTTGGTTTAGCGATTAACTACTCTACCTGGAACGCCCACAACTGTACAATTAGCAACAACGTCTCTTAAAATAACTGCATTGGCACCAACACGAACATTGTTGGCGATTTTTATATTGCCTAAAATTTTTGCTCCTGCTCCCACAATCACATTTCTTCCCAAGGTAGGGTGGCGTTGCCCAATTTCTTTACCAGTTCCACCAAGAGTAACCCCTTGATACAGTAGAACATAGTCTCCAACTTTAGCTGTTTCTCCAATTACTACGCCTATGCCATGATCAATAAAGACACCTTTTCCAATTTGAGCACCAGGATGAATTTCAATTCCAGTCAGAAAGCGACTCCAATAGGAAATAAGGCGAGGTATCAGAGGAATTTCTAACCGATAAAGCCAGTGGGCTACGCGATGAAACAGCAGAGCTTGAAATCCTGGATAGCACAATAAAACCTCTAACCAGTTTTGAGCTGCTGGATCTCGTTTTACAATAATCTGTAAGTCAGTCACAATTGCTTTAAGACATCCAGAAAATTTGTTCTGACTTAGGGATAAATAAGAATAGTCCTCAGATTCTAAACTTATCAAATTCTCTTTAGTTTTAGTGCCGTCAGGTATTAGTTCACCAGTTAACGACATTGTTGTATCTCCTTTTAACTCTTGTTTGTTTGCTCTGTAAGTTTTTAGGTCTGATACAAAAAGATTATGCAAAGTTATTGATTATTAGTTATTAAGTGTTCCCTCTGAGCACTATCTCTAATTACGTATAGACTCTGCTACAGGCTCGACCACTAATCCGACTCACTTCCCTGAGGCTTACTACTTTCTGAATGAGACTGAAGAGTGGTTTTGCGTAATTATCAAGATAAATAGGTAGGTTAATTTAATCTTTATTTATACCCACCTACTTATCTATCAATTTAACCAATTTAACCTTTTAATTATTAATCATTGTGGAAATGTTCAAATTCATAAACGTAAAAAAGTCGGCTAAATTGCTTTAAGTAATAGCCTATTAAAGCCAAGCATATGCCAAACACAATTAAGAGCCAGAAGCTAATGGGAGGAGCAATGGAAAATAGAGAACTCGAACCAGAAATTGCAGTGGTAGCTGCCTTAATTGCAACATTTCTCGAATCTAAAAATAGAGCAAAACCAATACAAATCAGTGAACTTAGATAGCTTAAAAAGGAAATCCGATTAATATTTTTTAGAGCTTTTTGACAGACTTGACAATCTTGAGTGTGACTTGAGTACACGTCGAACAGTTTGGCTCTTCCGAATACATGGGGTAAAATGTAGCGATCGCTACGTTTTATCCCATGAACCTAATGGACTTTCATCTCGACAATCTACTCAATTTTCCTCATGTTACAGTTTTAAGTTGTCAGCAAAAAGAGAAATTCATCTTTTTAAAACTAGAGTTATTGAATGAAGGTATTGTTTGTCCTCATTGTCAAACTTATACAGACAATCTACATCAAAATCGTCCAATTTTGGTAAGAGATTTATCAATTTTTGGTCAAGGAGTTTATCTAAAAGTTCCTCGTCGCCAATTCATTTGTTCCCACTGTGATAAATATCCAACGGAAGAATTATCATGGATAGATAAAGGAAGAAATTACACGAAACGTTATGAAGAATATATCTATGAACAGGTCAAAACACTTACAGTAGAACAAGTGAGTGTAACAGAAAAATTAAGCTCGGAAAAAGTTCAAAATATCTTCTCAAAACAGGCTCAAAAAAAAAGATTGGTCAAAAAAATTGGTCAATGCCAGAAAAGTTAAGCTTAGATGAGTTCAGTAAAAAAAAAGCGCGTGGGCTACGGTCGGGTTCCCCGACCATGTAGAACCACGTAAGAAGGAAACAGAAAATTTGCTACAGTTGTTTGCGATCTTGACAACAGCTCATTATTAGAAGTTATTGATTCTCATAAAAGTGAAGAAATAATAGAAGTCTTAGAAGCCCAACCCTTAAGCATCAGAGAAAATGTGAAAGAAGTTAGTGTAGATATGTGGGGAGGTTTTCCCAAAGTTATCAATAAAGTATTCCCTAATGCTTTGATAGTAATTGACCGTGGGGGATGCTTCTGGGCAAGAAGCATATCCAACCACGGTGTTGATAGATTTCATGTAATGAAAATAGTCAATAAAGCCTTGAACAAACTGCGCCTTTCTTTAGAGTTAAAGGGCTTGAAAAATCGCTGTTTACTTCTGAAAAATAGTCGAGATTTAACTTACGAGGAACAGCCAGAACTCTTACTACTTTTACAAAAGTCTCCTTGCTTGAGCATAGCTGATGAATTAAAAGAAGAATTCCGCGATATTTATGAAACTTCTACAACAGTTAAAATGGGTCGCCGAAGATTTAAGAAATGGTTAATTGCTGCTAGTTGTATTTTTGGTTCGATTACTCAGACTATATTAAAACATAAGCGAGGAAATTTGTAATTATTTTATCAGTGGAACTAATAGTGGAGTTATGGAAGGACTAAATAATAAGATAAAATTAATTCTTCGTCAAAGTTGAGGACGCGGTTGGCGAGGTGTCCTCGCCAACTTCAGCCGTCCGTATGGCTTCAAGAATTTTGACTTAATGAGAGAAAAGCTATTAGCTTGCCTTCAATAATAACTTTTGCTTATCACCACCAGTACGGGAGAGCCATCCAAAACAATGGCACAAACGAGTATAATTTTTTTCTTTAAACTATAACAAAATCAGGTATGACTAATTATTTTGTTCACAAATCAGCTTTTGTAGATGAAGGTGCGGTAATTGGTAACAATACAAAAATTTGGCACTTTTCTCATGTAATGGGCAAAGCTAAAATCGGCGAAAACTGTTCTTTTGGACAAAATGTTTTTGTTGCTAATAATGTAATTGTCGGAAATAACTGCAAGATTCAAAATAACGTCTCTCTCTACGAAGGAGTCATTCTAGAAGATTATGTATTTTGTGGTCCCAGCATGGTGTTTACTAATATTAAAACCCCTCGTTGTGAATTTCCTCGTAATACTAGCGATGATTATAGAAAAACCTTAGTTAAAAGAGGTGCTAGTATTGGTGCTAATGCGACTATTGTATGTGGTATTACCTTAGATGAATGTGCTTTTGTGGCTGCGGGTGCTGTAGTAACTAAAGATGTTCCCGCTTATGCTATGGTTGCAGGTGTTCCCGCTAAAATAATTGGCTGGATGAGTGCTTACGGTGATATCCTAGAATTTAATGCTGATGGTTACGCGATCGACTCTACAAAAACAAAATATCAGCAAATTTCAGAAAAAGAAGTTATTAAAATATCTTAAGAGACTTACTGTTTGTAGATTGGTAAAACATCATGACCAAAAAATAAGGTCTCAAGCGGACTCTTTTAAGAGGGTCATCGGTACTGCGCCTTAAAAAGGCGCAGCCTGCGATGACTTCATAAAAAAGAAAATTCAACACCGTGGTTGGATATGCTTTCTGTCCTAACGAATTCCTAAAGGATACACCTTCGGATAACCGAAAGCATCCCCCACGGTCAGTATTTCAAGCCTGCTACTTAAGTAGGAGGTACTGATAACTGATAACTGTTAACTGTTAACTGAAATGACCTCATCCACATTACCAATCATGTAGAGAGACTGTTCGGAATAATCAGTAAACTCATCATTTAAAATGCGATCGCATCCATCTAAAGCATCTTCAAGCCTTACCATCTTCCCTTTCAATCCTGTAAACTGTTCGGTGGTAAAAAAGGGCTGAGTCAAAAATCTTTCCAATCTGCGGGCGCGATAGACTATTTGTCGTTCGCTCTGTGCCAATTCTTCTAGCCCCAACATGGCAATAATATCTTTTAGTTCTTCATAATTAGCTAGAGTTTGACGTACTGCTTGAGCAATTTGATAATGGCGATCGCCTACTATTTGAGGATTCAGCATCTTAGAATCAGACTGCAAAGGATCGATCGCAGGATATAATCCTTCACTGACGCGCTTGCGAGATAAAACAATAGAAGCGGAGAGATGGGAGAAAGTATGTACTGCAGCAGGATCGGTAAAGTCATCAGCAGGGACATATACAGCTTGAATTGAAGTTATCGAACCCGATCTGGTGTTACAAATCCGTTCTTCTAGTTCCGCTAATTCGGTAGCTAAAGTAGGCTGATAACCCACCCTAGAAGGTAAATTTCCCATTAAACCAGATACTTCTGAACCTGCTTGAATAAAGCGAAAAATATTATCAATAGTTAATAAAACATCTTTGTGCAAGTCATCACGGAAATATTCTGCCATAGTTAAGGCTGCGTGTCCGACGCGAAATCTGACTCCGGGGGGTTCGTTCATCTGTCCAAACACCATTACAGTATTATTTAGTACCCCTGCTTCTTTCATTTCCCGATAAAGTTCTTCTCCTTCCCGAGATCGCTCACCAATACCGCAGAAAATACTAACCCCCTCGTAACGACTGACAACATTATTAATTAATTCAGTGATTAAAACCGTTTTACCGACTCCTGCGCCACCAAATAAACCAGCTTTTCCGCCTTTTTCTAAGGGTGCAAGAACATCGATGGCTTTGATTCCTGTCAAAAAGATATCTGTCGTAGTAGTGCGATCACCGAGAGGTACAGGAGCAGCATGAAGCGATCGCCATTTACTAGCTGATAGTTGTTCTTTACCGTCTATTGTTTCCCCAAAAACATTAAACATCCTTCCTAAGTTACCTTCTCCCACAGGAACTTGAAGCGGATGACCAGTATTAAAAACTATTGAACTCCTGGCTAAACCTTGAGTTGGAGTCAGAGCAATCGTTCTAACTAATTCTGAACTAAGATAGGTCATGATCTCCAGGGCAATTTGTTTATTTTCCCCTGCCGTTAATAAACTATGGAGTTCTGGCAAGAAATCAGAAAATAAAACATCAACTACACTACCCCGAATAGAAATTACTTTGCCTTGATTTATGACCATGGCTCAAAACTACGTAATATCAGATACTATAGCAGTCGAACTATAGTTTAGGACATTAAATATCGACTCAAAGGGAATAGGGAATAGGCAAGAGGGAATAGAAATTGTCTCGACCTTTGCTTCGACTGCTATAGTTTGACATCCGACAGATCGTCAATCACCCAAATCTGACCGCTTGGGCGGTACAGAGCGGGCTTGCTAAACCCAGTTAGCAACTAAGGATTGCACTACTACAGAGCCTAACCCTGATACGTACTTACAGCCTCTTCTCTCGGCTGTACTATCTACAAGACTACTGGGAGTAGTCGCCTTAAGAGGGGACATTTTGGTTTAGGTGCTGGAAGAGACTTACATACTAAATTATTAGGGGTTATACCCAATGACAACAGAAAAGATACGAGTACCAGTTTTATCGCCATCGGGGAAAAAGCTTATGCCCACAACCTCGGTACGAGCTAGAAAATGGATAGCTACTGGAAAAGCAAAGCCAATTTGGAACGACCTTAATATCTTTTGTGTTCAAGTACTTGTAGAACCAAGTGGTACTGAAGCTCAAGATATTGTGCTTGGAATTGACTCAGGTAAGCTCTGGAGTGGTATAGGTTGCGTTAGTTCTAAAGCAGTATTATTTACTGCTCACTTAATCCTGCCTTTTAAAAGAGTTATTGCCAGAAAGCAAGCTCAAAAGATATTACGTCGAGCTAGGCGAGGCAGAAGAATCAACCGAAAGATTCCTTTTGCTGATAGAGCGCATAGACAAAAAAGGTTTGACCATCGAACAGGTAGCAAATTACCTCCTAGTATTCGAGCTAATCGTCAACTAGAGTTAAGAATCGTTCAAGAATTAACTAAGCTTTTTCCTGTTACTAGCATTGTCTATGAATATACAAAAGCTCGTGGTGACAAAGGTTTTAGTCCAGTTATGGTAGGTCAAAAATGGATGTTAGAACAGTTATCCCAGATTGCACCCACTCATAAACTAGAAGGATGGAAAACATCTAACCTCAGGAAACATCTAGGATTAGAGAAAAACAAAGACAACAAATCAGTTCAGGATGTAAGCAGTCATGCCAATGATGGCATCAGTCTTGCAGCTAGTAGGTTTATTGAATACAAACCTTTTCATACTGCCAACAGTCACGGCCATCATTGGGTAGGTTTAATCCAATTGACTGATGCAGCGTTCAAAGTAATATCTCGACCACAACTTTATCGTCGTCAACTGCATTTTGAAAATCCAAGTAAAAGAGGAAGCAGAAAACGTAAAGGGGGAACTGTTACGCCATTTGGATTTAGGAGTGGTGATTTAGTTCAAGCAACTAAAGGGAAGTTGACCGTGAAAGGTTATGTGGGTGGCTACTCAGAGGCGAATAAGGTTATCAGTGTCTATGACCATAATTGGAAAAGATACGGTGAGTTTTCTGTTTCAAAAACACATTTGCTAAGAAGGAGTAATGGATTATGCATAGCTACACCCTGATCGCAATTCCTCAGGAATTGCGGGGAAAAGCCTTGAAAGATTCAGATTTATCCAGAAATATTTGACAAATTGTTAAATTAGCTATATTGCTAAAACACTAGATTTATAAAACATAGATATTTACTAACAAGAACTATGATTGTTTGTCCAAATTGCAATCATCAAAACCCTGAAGGCTCAATTCAGTGTGAAAGTTGCTATACTCCTTTACCTTCTACTGCTCCCTGTCCTAACTGTGGAGCATCAGTTCAAACAGATGCTACTTTTTGTGGTCAATGTGGCTTTAATCTTGAAGCAGAGCAGACTGCTAAACAAGAGGAATGGGCGACTAATCCTTTTAGTATGATCGAGGAGAATTTGTCCCAAGAAAATACTATTCCTACTGCGGTAGGAACTACCCCCATAGTTAGTCCTTGGGATCAAGATACAGAAGAAACTGAAGATATAACTTTGGGAGAGGCTATCTCATTTGATGATACGGAAATTATGAATCCATCGGAATCAGCTTCTGTATCTGAAACTTCTTGGGAGCTAGAACTTCCTCAAACCGAAAAAATGCCTTGGGAAAATTCGGATTTAGAATCGAATGCTGAAATACCAGAGTTATTAGATGTTAATGCCTCTGATCTAGAAATACCAGAATTACCAGAACTAAATTTGGAGCTTTCTGAAGAGGATGTTGTTGAAGAAGTCCCAGAATTACCAGAACTAAATTTGGAGCTTTCTGAAGAGGATGTTGTTGAAGAAGTCCCAGAATTACCAGAACTAAATTTGGAGCTTTCTGAAGAGGATGTTATTGAATCGATTTCTGACTCCTCCGAGCTAAATTTGGAGCTTTCTGAAGAGGATGTTATTGAATCGATTTCTGACTCCTCCGAGCTAAATTTGGAGCTTTCTGAAGAGGATGTTATTGAATCGATTTCTGACTCCTCCG
>JASJDB010000220.1 GCA_030065315.1 Xenococcaceae cyanobacterium MO_167.B52
CAATACTGAAATGAAAATTTAGTAAAGAAGTATTTTTTAAGCTAGGTATGTTGGAGAAAGTTTATGAATCAGAAACAAAATACCTACCATTTCACTAAGAAACTATTTGGTGCGTTTTTATTAGTACCCTTGTTGATTGGTGGTTGTGGTGGCGGTAAAGATGGGTCACAAGGATCTGGGTCTCAAGCAATTCCTGTGAAATTACAAACTTTAGAAACTGCAACTTTAATTGATAGTAGTCGGTATGTAGGGACTTTAGAAGCCAGAGGTAGAGTTAATTTAGCCCCGCGAATCAATGGTCGCATCCAAAAGATTTTTGTTAGTCAAGGGGATTTAGTCCGTCGGGGACAACCCATAGTTGAGTTGGAACCCACTCAAGAAAAAGAAGATGTTAATGCAGCAACTCAAGCTGTCAATATTCAAAAAGCAGCAGTTGCAGAAGCAGAAGCCCAACTAAAAACAGCCGAGGCAGATCGAGCTCGTGCTGCTGCTGAAGTTGAAAGAGCTAGAGCGGATCTTCAAGACATAATAGCGGAAGTAAAATTAGCTGAGATCAACATCGAGCGGTCTAAATTTCTAGTGGCAGGAGGTGCCCAACCTAAGCAAGATTTAGATGACAAAACCCGTGACCTCAATACTCAGCTTGCCCAGCGCGATGCCAGAAAAGAATCCCTGAATGCATCAATCAAATCCCTTGAAGCTGCTGACAGAAGGGTAGATCAAGCCCTTGCCAACTTAGATAGCCAAAAGGCAGCCGTGAAACAGGCTGAGGCGGAATTAGGATCAATCAGTCAACCCCTAGCATTCAATACCATCAATGCTCCAATTACTGGTTATGTAGGTAATTTTAGCAATAAAAAAGTTGGTGACTTTGTCAATATTGGGGAACAGGTCACCACACTTACTGACAATCAAATTTTTTACCTAAATATCGGGATTCCTACGGAATATCGGAATCAATTGAAACTAGGACTACCAGTTAAAATCATTAAAAAAGATGGCAGTGAGGGAATTACAGGTCAAGTCACCTTCATTTCCCCCGTAGTAAATCAAAGTATTCAAGCCATTCAAACTCAAGTGACTTTTCAAAACGATGGTAGTCTCAGAGATCGAGAATATGTTCAAGTTAAAGTTATTTGGCAAGAAAACCCAGGTTTGTTAGTGCCTACCAGAGCTGTCAGTACCTTGGGTGGACAAAGATTTGTCTTTGTGGCAACATCAGGAGAATCGAAGGAAGCCGAATTAGTTGTCAAGCAGCAACCAATTACAGTGGGACCTATCCAGGGTCAAGAATTCCAAGTTATCTCTGGGATAAAAGAGGGCGATCGCATTGCTGTCACCAGGATACTCGACCTCAAAGATGGCACACCAATTACGGAAGAATCAGTGACCAGTGAAAAGATTATAGAACAATAACTACTCTTAATCAGATAAAAATTGCGAGAGCAATCTACAGCTAAGACAATTATTGTTAACTAAACTAATTCGGAACCAGAAAGCTGTAATAAAATTCCTCTAAGGTTCGGAGTTTAAAAATTCTACCCTCACAAAATCAATGATATTTTCTATTGCCACTCCCTTTATTAAACGACCGGTTTTGACTACGGTCTGTACCATTCTGATTATTCTGGTGGGTATGATTGCCATGGCACTCTTGCCCTTGGATAAGCTCCCAGAAATTGCCGCCAAGCGGGTATCTGTAACAGCGAACTATGTTGGTGCTGATGCCAAAACCACCGTTGATAACGTAACCACCGTATTGGAACGGGAAATCAACGGGGTGGAAAATGCCAAATGGATTGATTCTTTTACAGACAATACTGGTAACGCGACGATAAATATCAGTTTTCCCGTAGAAGAAGATAGTAATATGACTCAGGTATTGGTGCAAAACCGAGTCTCCCAAGCTCAATCTGATCTTCCTCAAACGGTTATTTCTACGGGGATAAAAACTGAGAAACAATCACCTAGTATTACTTTGGTTTACGGATTCTATTCGGAAAAAGATGAAAACGGGGAATTCCTCTATGACCGTGTTTTTCTTAACAACTATGTAGATCGCTATATTTGGAATGACCTGCGACGTATTAAGGGGGTAGGTAAACTGCAACTTTATGGTAGTGAGGTCTATTCAATGCGAATCTGGGTAGATCCAGACAAGTTAGCTGCCAGAGGTTTGACCGCATCGGATGTGGTTAATACCATTGAGGAACAGAACTTTGAAGTGGGTGCGGGAGCTGTAGGTAAGCGACCTTCCCCGAGTGAGCAGGATTTCGAGCTGCCCATAAGAGTTAAGGGTCGATTTACAACTGCTGCTGAAGCAGAAAATCTGGTCGTCCAAGTAGGCGCAAATGGTGAACTAATTAGAATTAAGGATATTGGGAGAGCAGAACTGGGTGTTCGCAATTATGATACTGCCGTAACTTTAGATAATAATATTCCTGCTATAGCCTTGCTAGTTTATCAACTTCCAGGTACGAATGCTCTGGAGACCGCTGATGCAGTAAAAGCAAAAATAGCCGAGTTAGAACCCGCTTTTCCTCCTGGGTTGAAACAGGTGGTAGTCCAAGATAACACCCTGTTTGTTACTGCCTCGATCAATGATTTGATGATCACTCTCGTTCAAGCGATCGCTCTAGTAGTTTTAGTTATCTTTGTCTTCTTGCAAGATTGGCGTACCACTATCATTCCGGCAATTGCCATTCCGGTGGCTATGCTGGGGGCATTAATTGCTGCTCTAGCTTTGGGCTTTACTCTCAATCAGCTCAGCTTGTTTTCCTTGGTATTAGCAACGGGTCTGGTAGTAGATGATGGAATTGTGGTAGTAGAAGGGATTGCAACTAAGTTGGAACAAGGCATGAAACCGATGCAGGCAGCTTTCGATGCGATGGAAGAGCTATCGGGAGCTGTGATTGCTACTTCTTTGGTGTTGCTGGCGGTGTTTATCCCGGTCTCTTTCTTCCCTGGTTCTACAGGTATTGTATATAAACAATTTGCCCTGATATTGGCTGCGGCGGTGTCATTTTCCACCTTCAACGCCCTTTCCTTCTCCCCAACCATGGGGTCAATCATGATGAAACCCCAGGAGGAAACCAAAGGCCCTCTTGGGAAATTTTTTAATTGGTTCAATAGTGCCTTTGACGTGGTTCGGGTACAATATCGGCGATTACTGGAATTGATGACTAAGTTTAAGACCATTGTGATCTTGGTTTTTATTGCTGGTTTAGTAGCAACGGGCTGGGTTTACCAGTCAATGCCCCAAGGATTTATCCCCGAAGAAGACCAAGGTTACTTTTATATGCTAACGGAAGCCCCCCCTGGAGTTTCGCTCAACTTCACCGACAAAATTAGTAGTCAAGTTCTACCCAAAGTGATTGAATTGGAGGAAGTCGAGCATGCGCTGGTATTAAATGGTTTTTCTTTCGAGGGTCAGAACAGCAACAAAGCATTGTTTTTCGTTAAATTGCATCCTTGGGATGAGCGACCTGGGGCTAAATCATCTGCGTTTGGTGTGATGCAGCGCGTAAACCAGATGCTTCAGCAAGAAATAGATGGAGCCAGAGTTTTTGCCGTTAATGCCCCGGCTGTAGATGGGATGAGTAACTTCGGCGGTTCGGAACTATTCATTCAAGACCGTCAGTTAAAAGGTATGGAAGCACTGGTTGATAACACCCAACGAGTGATGCAAGCAGCCAATCAGCGTCCAGAAATTGGGATGGCCTTTAGTACTTTTACCTTCGATAGCCCGATGCTGGAAGCTGATATAGATCGGGATAAAGCCAAGGCGCAGAATGTTGAGATTACAGAAATTCTCAACACTTTACAGACCTATCTGGGCTCCAACTTTGTCAACCAGTTCGTGCTAGACGGACGATTATATAGAGTTTATGCTCAGGCAGAATTTGAATCTCGGTCTAATCCCGCAGATATTGAGAAGCTCTACGTCCGTTCTCGGGATGGGGCGTTGGTTCAACTGAGTAACCTGATAGCAGCAACCCCAATCTCCTATCCTCCCATTGTCACCAACTACAATGTTTTTCCAGCCATTAAAATCATCGCTGCTCCCGCACCGGGCTATAGTTCTGGGCAGGTAATTGCTGCCATGGAAGAAGTATCGGAGCAAACCTTGCAACCAGGCTTTGGCTATGACTGGACAACCACTGCCGCTGAGGAACGAGAAGCAGGGGGAGCAGCACCCATCATCTTTGGTATGGGTTTTGTGATGGTTTTCTTGGTCTTAGCAGCTCAGTACGAAAGCTACATCGATCCCACCATTATTATGCTCACCGTACCTCTAGCTATTTTAGGGGCTCTGGGCGGGATTTGGTTCCGTGCTACTTTGATTCAAGGTTCCCCTTTAAATCCAGGAGCAGGGATTTGGCCCATACTGAACAATAATATTTACGTTCAGGTAGGGTTAGTAATGCTAATTGGAATGGCAAGTAAAAACGCCATTCTGATTGTGGAATTTGCCAACCAGTCTAAGGCTTTAGGGATGAGCATCACCCAGGCAGCTATTAACGCTGGGGAACAGCGTTTGCGCCCGATTCTGATGACGGCAATTTCCTCCCTATTTGGTTTCCTACCCTTGGTAATTGCCGATGGTGCTGGTGCCATCAGTCGCTGGTCTTTGGGAACTGCGGTTTTCGGTGGCTTGCTCGTTTCTACTGTTTTGTGTTTGTTGTTTGTGCCAAACCTTTATATCGTGATCAAAAACTTTGAGAAATATTTCTTGGAAGGAGGTACCAGACCCAAGGGTGGACATGGTGGACGCAATGGTAAAGGAGGATCTCCTGATCAACCTGATGCTCCTCCAGCACTAGACAAGACTTATAATCCAGAAGACAAGACCGTACCTAGCTTTAAAACATCTACCCAAAATGAGTAGGCAATAGAACTCTTGCATAAGTCCTGTCAACCTTGGTTGTGTTAGGTAAGAGGTAGTAGGTAGTAGGTAAGAGGTAAAAACCCAATCCCTAACACCTAATACCTAACACCCAATCCCTAACCCCCACCTAATAAGTAAGTAAGTGAGAATTAATCCTGATGTTTAAAGATTGGAACTTTGATGATTGGGCAAATCATATTTTGTTTGTATTTACTGTTTTACTCTTGGTTTATTCTTTTGTCTTTGTTTAGTAAAAGTTTGCTGAATAAATCTAAAACCTTTGTAAATCAATCAATACTTTGAAGGTTGTTGAATCTAGATAAAGTGGCAGAAAATAGGCTTCTGAGCCTCAAAAATCTTCCATTGATCAATGGCTTTAGAGAAGAAAAATCACAAAAACTAGGCGTAAAACTATGGCTCCTATTGCCTATTGCCTACTTTCACCAGAGACTTTTTTAGCAAACCCTAGTTAAAGTTTTAGTTGAGTAAAAACTTCAGTTAATACTTGGGCTGAATCTCGCAACTGTTTTTCTTCCCCTTCGCTCAGAGTTAGATTGACAGTTTTGAGTATGCCTTTTTCATTGACAACTGTAGGTAAACCCAGACAGACATTATTAATGCCATATAATCCTTCAACCAAACTGCTGACAGTGAGAACCCGTTCCTGACTGCGTAATATCGCTTTGACAATATCTGTTACTGCTAACCCGATGCCATAAGAGGTATATCCTTTGCGCTTAATAATTTCATAAGCAGCATTTTTGACTTGTTCAAAGATAGTATTTAACTGATTTTGTTCATCACTAGCCAGGTTTTCCCAACCATTAGGAACTAGTTTGGCACCAGCTACATTTGCTGTACTCCAGACGGGAAGCTCGCTATCTCCATGTTCCCCAACAATATAAGCATGAACACTGCGAGCATCAATATCTAGCTTTCTCGCTAATAAAGTACGGAAACGAGCTGTATCCAGTACTGTTCCTGAACCAATCACCCTAGAACTGGGGAAGCCCGAAATCTTTAGGGTTACATAGGTCATGATGTCAACGGGATTGCTGACAATGAGTAAAATAGCATCAGGGCAGTATTTGACTACATCAGCCAGAATACTTTTAAAGATAGAAACATTCTTTTCAACTAGATTTAGACGACTTTCTCCTGGCTTTTGGGCAGCACCAGCAGTAATAATTACTAAATCAGCATTACGTCCTTCATCGGCGACAGTTCCTACTTTAAGTTCAGTAGGAGGTAAAAAGGGCATCCCCGAAAGGAAATCCATTACCTCTCCCTCGGTTTTATCTTGAGCCAAATCTTGTAGAACTAATTCATCGAAGCAGTCTTGAATTAACAGGGAATAGGCACAAGCCAATCCCACTTGTCCCACACCAATAATCACACCCTTCCGAGGGTTTAAAGGAGCAGGTTTTTCAGCTTCAGGGTTAGGAGTAAACAGTTTGTCAAACATTTGAATTTTCCTGGTTATTACTTTTAGATAGTGATAGTAGTTTAGATAGTGATACTACTTTTCTCCATCAAAATTACCGATGATCTTGCTGTAACTAAATAACTGCCTTGAGCAATTTTTGGTGCTATGTCTATATCAGTAAAATCTTCTGGGGAAGATAATGCCGTATCCACAATGCGATGCCAGTATTTGCCTGATTCTAGAGGTGGTAATTCAAAATTAAGGGGATGCCAATAGGAATTGAGCATCACATAGAGATGTTCACTTTTAGTTGGATGATTTAAGGAAAAAGCAATAGCATGAGAGTCTTTGCCCCAATCAGGCTCACCTAGATAGGTTCCGTGCCAAACTATATGGGGTTGCTGACTATTATGAGCAACTTCTAAAAATCTTTCTTGACAAAAAATTTCTAGTCTTTGAATAAACTGAATTAAATTCTTAACAAAGTTCAGTAAACCTTGATTAGTTTCTATTAAACTCCAGTCAAACCAACTGAGTTCATTATTTTGGCAATAGGCATTGTTGTTTCCTTGTTGAGTACGCCTGACTTCATCTCCCATCAAAAACATGGGTGTGCCTTGAGAAATCAGTAGGATAGTGAAGCAGTTTTTAATTTGTTGCGATCGCAATTGCTTGATTTCTGGGTCATCGCTGGCTCCTTCTACACCACAATTCCAACTATGGTTATCATTAGCACCATCACAATTTTCTTCACTGTTGGCGAGATTATGTTTGCGATTGTAAGAAACTAGGTCATTAAGGGTAAAACCATCATGACAAGTAATAAAATTAACACTACGATTAATATCTGTATCCTGACGGAAGTAAATATCGGGACTAGCGATAATTCTGGCTACTAAAGCGTTAATCGAACCGCGGTCTCCTTTGACAAAACGACGCACATCGTCCCGAAATGGACCATTCCACTCGGCAAACCAATCTGCTAACTCCACAAATTTACCCACTCCATATAGTCCTGCTGCATCCCAAGCTTCAGCAATCAGTTTGGTTCCAGCCAATATGGGATCGGATTCAATTATGCTCAGAATGTTAATTGAACCTGTTTCTTCTGGGATTGGTTCCCCAAAAATATTTCTGGCTAAAACTGTAGCTAAGTCGAACCGAAAACCATCAACATGGAGTTCTGATACCCAGTAGCGTAAGGAATCGAGAATTAATCTAGCTGCGATAGGATGATTACCCTTAAAAGTATTGCCACAACCACTATAGTTAGTGTAGAGAGCGGGATCATAATCCTCTAAGATATAGTAAGCCTGATTATCTAAACCTCGGAAAGAAAGAGTAGGTCCTTGATGATTACCTTCGGCTGTGTGATTAAATACCACATCTAAAATCACCTCAATTCCTGCTTTGTGCAAGGCTTTGACTAAATCTCGAAACTCATTCACTGCTCCCAGGGAATCCCGCTGTGAACTGTAACCTTTGTGGGGAGCAAAGAAATTTATGGTACTGTAGCCCCAATAGTTTTCCAACCCAGGACGCACATCTTGGGGATCGAACTGATGGACAGGGAGCAATTCTACGGCGGTAATTCCCAATTCCTTGAGATAGGGAATTTTTTCAATTAAACCCGCATAAGTCCCGCGTTTTTCGGCAGTAACCCCAGAGTTAGGATTACTAGTAAAACCACCTACATGAAGTTCGTAAATGATACTACTAGCATAGGGAATTTCAGGATGGCGATCTCCTTCCCAGTCATAAGTACTAGTATCTACTACTACTCCTTTAAGAGCTTTAGCACAGTTATCTCCAGGGCGACTAGCAGCAGTACGATCATACACTTCATCTCCCACAATTGCTTTGGCGTAAGGATCTAATAATACTTTGCTGCTGTCAAAACGATAGCCTCTTTCTGGGGCAAACTGTCCATAAGCCCGATAGGCATAAATTTGTCCAGCTTTAATTCCAGGTACAAATACATGCCAGTAGTGACAGGTCTTATTTAAGACAGGATCAAGTTTGATTGTGTAGTTTGGTTGAGCAGCGTTGGGAGTGTCAAATAGAAGCAGTTCGATAGCTTCCGCAGTTTGAGAGAAGATACAAAAGTTAACTCCCTTAGGTGTAACAGTAGCTCCCAAGGGAAAACTTTCACCAGGCAATATCTTCAAATTTTTAGTTGGTTGACCATTACTCTTGGCTTGATAAGTCAATAACTGATCCACGAAAAATGCTCCCTTAAATATGACTGTGACTATTTTTTGAATTCAAAAACGGAGTCCGCTTCGACAGGATTTTATACTTGGGAAAGATTTTAGGAAAATTATGGAGCAGAGTTGATATTTTTACTCACATTTAAGAGCCCTGACGATTGCTGCTGCTGTATAGTCTCGATCTGCTTCCCTGTTGGGAGCGAAACGCTTACCTCTTTCATTGAGGGGAGAAGCAACTCTACAATAAGCTGACATCTGCATCGTTAGTACTTTATCATATCCACTTACATCAGAAAAAACTATGGGTTCTTCAGTTTTGACTAATTCTACATCACCTGTCGCTCTACTTTTCATAGCTTCCGCTGTTCGTCGTATGAAATCCACTAATTCAATTCTAGTAATAGGATCTTGTGGTCGGAAAGTTCCTGTAAGCTGACCTGTTCCTGCGGGGAAAAGATTCCACTGCAACCATTTAATTTGTCTCGCACTCCAGCGATCAGAAGGGACATCAAGAAAAGGTCTAACTGATCTTCTAGGTTTTTCATCAAGATTCACTTCCATTTCGCTGTTAATTGCCTGTACAATCATCACAGCAGCTTGTTCCCTGCTTACTGAATCCCTGGGTCGATACTTACCATCGGGAAAGCCTTTAACAATACCTAGTTTTACTGCTTCTTCAATTTCCGCTTTATAGACGTTATTTCTGATGTCGGGAAAAGTTTCAGGACTCTGGGCAAAGTTGGGCAAAACCGAAAAAGCCAGTGCAGTTGTGGCTATAGT
>JASJDB010000221.1 GCA_030065315.1 Xenococcaceae cyanobacterium MO_167.B52
TAGCGTTATCGATAGCGTAAGCGATAGCGTTATCGATAGCATAAGCGATAGCGTTATCGATAGCGTAAGCGATAGCGTTATCGATAGCGTAAGCGTTAGCGTTATCGATAGCGTAAGCAATAGCGTTATCGATAGCGTAAGCGTTAGCGTAAGCGATAGCGTAAGCGTTAGCGTAAGCGATAGCTCTTTTAGCTACTGGTTTTAAATCTCCTGTAGAATCTCTGGTGATATTTTCTGACCAATTTAAAATAGGTATAAGCTTTTGTTTACCTACAGGAGTATCTAAATAAGCAATTGCTTGTTTTTCCATCAATAATAAAAGTTCATCAGCCCCACCACGCATTAATCCAGCTACTAGTAAAAATACTTCCTGCCAACGAGTATCGGTTAAATGATGGGCAACTAAATACTTAATCAGATTATTATCAACTATATATTGGGCTGTTAAATATTCTTGTAGAGTAAGATGAGAAAAAGAGTAAATATTTTCGGCTCTTTGCACTAAAATACCCTGCTGAACTTCGATCGCATTTAACACTTTTTTTCCATCTAAATGCTTGGGGGCATTAAGATTATCAGCTAAAAAATCTTTGATTTGTTCGATCAAACTTGGTTTGTCATAAAATAATTTATCTTTCTCAAAACCTTCATAAGCAATCTTAGCTAATAAAATTTCTTCTAAGCCCGTATTTAACCCCTGATAAATTTTATCTCTTCTAATTCTCTTTTCTGCTGCCCATTCTTCTAATAAAATCTGTAACGCCTTGCGATACAGTTCGCTACGATTATCGGGAAAAGTCTCTGATTTATCGTAAACTAAACATAAAAAAGTTAGTAACAGAGGGGTTTTTGCTAATTCTTTAGCTGCTTTATATTCTGTTTGCTTGAGTAATGACCAACAATTGGTAGCAGTATTTTCTTGTATATCTGATTCTGAATTAAACCAATTATTAATATATTGTTCGATTTGATTATCATCAAAATCTGCCATTTCGACATCAGTAAATCGAGTAAAACTACTTTGATAAAAAGCAGTACGACAAGAAATAATAAAGCGATTTTTATCGTAACTATCGACAAAGTCTTGAATAGTATCAATTACTGAATTAAGTTTTTTAGTTGGAACTTCATCTAAACCATCAAGTAAGATTAATAATTTACCTTTTTCTAAGGCTTTAGTAGCTATTTGTTCTGCTTTAGGAAAACCACAAATTTCAAATTCTTTAATAATAATTTCTTTAATATTAATTTCATCAGCAATAAAACGTTTTAATTCCAAAAATACAGGAATGCAGTTATGTTTGTATCCTTGCTTGTTTCTTTTCAGGGCATCTAGACCAATCTTCCTTAAAAAAGTGGATTTTCCCGCACCAGGCGCGCCCAAAACCATTAAATATTGCTTTTCATTGGCAACATCTATGCCTTTTTTAGTTTTATTATCTTCAAATTCAAATCGACGTTTGTTAGTTGTTCTAAAAGCCTGTTCCATCTCTTCTTTAGAAGTAAACTTAAGAATATTTCTGGCTTCTAAAAGTTGCACATTAGTATAAATTGACTCCAGGCTTACAGGCTCTCCCATTCCCACACATCCAATCTTTAAAATGCAGTGGCGTTTCCCGTAGTTGCGAACATATTGCCTAGAAGCATCATAAATAGCTTGTTTTGTTCCTTCTTTTAAACTATTACCAAAAGTTTTTGCTAACCATCCACCACCATCTAAAAGAGTTTCAGTCGTAACTTTTGCTACACTACCAGCACCACCCTTAATGACAGCACCAATTACGATTTCTTCAATTCCAGTCATGATTATGATTCACCTATAAAATGAATTAGACCTTTTGCAAAAGTAAATCTATCGTAAATTTTATCCGTGTTTATCTGTGTTCATCTGTGGATAATATTAAAACTGGAGACTTTCGCAAGAAGTCTATTATAAGGATGTACAATTACCAATAAATATTATCCTACTCAATTTCAGATGAAAGTAATTGGCTTGATGAGTGGTACTTCTGTAGATGGAATAGATACAGTCTTAGTAGAAATCGCAGGAAAAGAACTAGATTTAAAAGTTCAATTACTAGCAGCAAAAACTAATCCCTACCCTCTAGAAATCAGGGACAAAATCCTCAAAGTCTGTGGTGGCGAGCCTTTATCGATGATGGAATTAGCAGCCTTAGATGATGCGATCGCGTATAACTTTGCTCAAGCAGCCCAAAACATTCAAAAACAATCCTATCCAGCAGAATTAATCGGCTCTCATGGTCAGACAGTATATCATCGACCACCAAACAGCCCAGAATCAAGCCTAGGCTATAGTATGCAATTGGCAAGGGGAGAAGTTATTGCTAATGTGACAGGCATCCCAACAGTATGTAATTTTCGTGCTGCTGATATTGCTGCGGGAGGACAAGGAGCCCCTTTAGTGTCCAAAGTTGATGCTTACTTACTATCCGATCCTCATAAACATCGAGCGATCCAAAATCTTGGTGGGATTGCCAATGTCACCTACTTACCGCCTAATAGTGAGCTAAACTGGGAAAGAGAAGTATTTGGATGGGATACGGGTCCCGCTAATGTACTGCTAGACCTAGCAATACAAAAATTAACCGATGGTCGTCAGACCTATGACAAAAATGGAGCATGGGCAGCCCAAGGCACTCCTTGTAACAAGTTAGTTTCTCAATGGCTCGAACAGGATTTTTTCCTTCAGCCACCCCCCAAATCTACTGGTCGAGAACTATTTGGGTCAGAATACCTAGCTAAATGTTGGCAAGAAGCTCAAGTAGAAAATCTTAGTGATGCTGACTTTTTAGCCACTTTAACCGAGTTAACTGTGGCTTCTATTGTTCATAGTTATCGTGCTTTTTTACCTCAAATGCCTCAGGAAATACTCTTGTGTGGGGGAGGTAGTAATAATCTCTATTTGAGACAAAGGCTGCAAGCTGAGTTAACATCGGCAAAGGTACTAACAACAGATCAAGTAGGACTCAATGGAGATTACAAAGAAGCGATCGCATTTGCCATCTTGGGTTACTGGCGATCGCACTGTTCGTTTACTGGTAATTTGCCTAGAGTAACTGGAGCTAAACAACCCATGTTATTAGGAGAAATCCATTATCCCTTAGTTTAATATTGCCCTGTTAATAATTTCGTGACTCATAGCTTTTTACTAAAACCAGGAAGATGGAGTATCAGCGGTCATTTTCGCGCCCAACAGCAGATACCAATGATAGTCAGAGGTTTTATCACCATCACTTGGAAACAAGAAGACTGGTTTAAAATGGTGAGTCAGTTAACTTTGAATAACGAATCTCAGTCAGAAATTATCTGTAAATACAAAGGACATTTGGATCAAGATAAAAAATCTTATACTTATGTTTTGCAACACAGCATTTTGGGAAATATAGAAGGGGAGGGTTGGATTACTTCTCAATCTATCATTCAATATCATTGGATTGTAGGTGGAAATACAAAACGTACTGGGATGGATACTTTTTACTTAATTAGTGAAGATGTCTATCATTTCACCAGTGTTATTCTGGAAAGTCACAGCCTTAATAGTGCTATGGAAGCTACTCTCAAATATCTAATTTGATTCCCTAATATGAGTATGAATAGAGATCCCAATTATGGTCGGTTACTCGCCAATCGCTATCAAATCGCTGAATTAGTAGGTGAAGGAGCGATGGGGCGAGTTTATCGTGCCAAAGATACGCTTTTAGGGGGAGTCACTGTCGCTATCAAGTTTTTATCTCAAACTTTGTTAAACGGTAATATGCGAGAACGCTTTGAAAGAGAAGCTACAATCTCAGCATTATTAGGAGAAAAAAGTATTCATGTAGTTCGAGTGAAAGATTATGGGGTAGATAATAATAATATTCCTTTCTATGTAATGGAATATCTCTCAGGAGAAAGTCTCAGCGATATCATTCGTTATCAACCTCTGCCTTTACCGCGATTTCTAACTTTTACCCGTCATATTTGTCTAGGATTAGAATCTGCCCATCAAGGAATTTCTTTTAGCGGTGAATTGTGTCGTATTATTCACCGTGATATTAAGCCCAGCAACATCATAGTAGTTCAAGACCCGACTCTGGGGGAAGTTGCTAAAATTCTAGACTTTGGCATTGCCAAACTAATTTTATCTGATGCTGCTCAGACCCAGTCTTTTATGGGAACTTTGGCTTATTGCTCTCCCGAACAAATGGAAGGAAAGGAACTCGATAATCGTTCTGATATTTATAGTTTGGGAGTAATGATGTATGAGATGCTCACCACAGGTATGCCCTTAATGCCCAAGAATTCTTCTTTTGGCGGTTGGTATCAGGCACATCATGAATTTAAACCCGAACCACTTAATCCTAATTTACAATTACCTACTGAATTAAAAGAATTAGTAGCCAGTTGTCTAGCCAAAGAAAGGGACAATCGTCCCCAGAGTGTCAGGGAGATTTTGCCAATTATTGAAAACTTATCCCAAACACATCAAGAGCCAGCTTCCAAAAAGAATGCTAATGTTTTCAAACCAACTCCCAAAGTAGAGCCCCAAGTAGAAGCAAAAGACTCTACTATTCAAGATAAAAATCTCGAAACTGTACCTTCAATTACTGAAATTTGTCTGAGAACATCTTGGCCCAAAAATAAGCCAATTCAAAAGATTGTTTTTGCCCAATTATTAACTTCTACAGCAGGAGAAATTCCTTCTCTTTTGGTAATGCTGGATCACGACGATATACTTAATCGAATGTCTAGTGTTCGCTATAATCAATTTCTCTTTTTAAATCATCCTCATCCCATGCTGTTGTGGATTACTTTACTTTATAGCCCAGAGTATGGTCCTCGTTGGCTACCTTGTTATCTTGATTTAAAATCACAAAAAGGTCAAAAGATAAGTTACGCTCTATCTAATTCTGGTTCTTACCGCATTTTATTTTTTGATATTAAAAAACCAGATCAATGTCAACACGTAGCTACTTCTAATATAGAACCTAAGAATTCTCAAATGCTCAAGAAGTGGGCTGAATCCAGTCAAGTTAGCCAAAATTCAGGTAATCCCCGAAAAGCCAAAGAAATATTGAAAAAAGAATTTCAAAAGCTTAAACCTACAATCTTATTAAAAATGGAGTCTTTTACTACTAAAAACTTTATTTCTTGAAGCAGGTATTAGGTATTAGGTATTGGGTATTAGGGTTTGGGTTCAAAGGAGATAAAAATTTAACCCAATAAAAGTATTTTACGTAAATCATACTTATATTTTTTTCTCGGTTTCATGTCAGTAAAACCAAATATTTCACAGTTTTTAAGCTTTTTTCTTACTTCTGATGTTCAAGCTATGCTACCAACAGAAGAGTTAGGAGAAATTATCAAAATTGATCCGAGTCAGATAGTTCCAGTATTCGATCTTTCTCCTGCCATTATGGGTGTATATAATCATCGTGGAGAAGTCTTATGGGTAGTAGATTTAGCACTGTTATTAGAATTAGAGCCATTATATAAACAAAATTATTATCAGTCCTATAATGTTTTATTAATCAATAAACAGGAGAAAATTTTAGGTTTAGCAATTCGCCAAGTAGGACATTTGGTTTTGTGCAAAAAAGGGCAGATACGGCGAATAACAAGACAAGAAACAACTAGTAAGTTATCTTCTTGCTTGGTCGGTGAAAAAAGAAATACTCAAGGAAATACTATATTAGCTTTGGATGGTGATAAGATTGTTCAGCTATTAAAACATGAAGCAGAAAATAGTTAACTGCTTCAACAAAATTATTTACACACTTTAGTAATATATAAAAATCTCTGTAATTATTTTCTGTTGCCTATTCCGATGCCCTAAAGGATTCCCGATGGTTATCCGCAGGTGTATCCTTTAGGACTCGAAGCGAATCCTTTAGGGCTATTGCCTGTTGCCTCTCCCAACTATGTAATTAATTTTGCACAACTAATAATTTTAATTTATGCTCAACAATTATTTATAGTTTTTAATGTTAGATAATCACTTAACTTGTCCAGAATGTCAACACGGCGGTTGGATATACTTTCTAGCGGAAAGCATCCTCTGCCGTCAAAGTAATCACATTTCTAAAAATGGTAAAATTCACAATGGAAAACAAAATCATAAATGCCGAATTTGTTAAGGACAATTTATTCAAAATTCTACAAAAAAATATATTACCAAAAAGACTAAAAAATTTCCTTAGCTGGGATAACCAGAGTTACCAATGTATCAGAAAAATGGTTATATACAAGATTATGTCAATGACAAGTATAGCAAGATTCCTCAAGAAATTAAAGTATCTCAAAAGTCTAAAGGTAAACTAACTATTTAATGCCCCGCCGACAGGCGCAAGGGCATTGTGCGGTTTAACCGTGAACACGCACCATGCAGAAACTAGCTTAACTAACTATATTTAAAGATCTAATAATACCCTACGTCAAAGAGTTTAACGTTTAGTTAGAAAAACTTTATCTTTTTCTAAAAAAGTAGAAAACTACATCAGAGCTATCTGGTATTTTATACACTACTACAATTCATCGTTTTTATTATTGTTTTGAAAATCAATAATAAACTTGTTAGGAAATAAAATTGAGAATCAAAAACATAGAAATGAGATTTTTCACACAAACTGAGTTTAAGCACCTATTTAGCCAAATGGATTTTAGATAAGTAGCTAGGGTTAATTACTCTAAATTATTTTATCGCTGTACCGAATGGGAATCACTACCTTTTTTCCCAGCAGCAGCACCTATATGTTATTTTGTCCTCTCTTTCATCTCTTAAGCTATTAAATTTTTTTCTCTCTCAACTCCATCATAAGAACAATTAGCAGTTACCAAATCTATTGTTCGCTACAAAATATCTGAATTGAGAAAAAGCTACTCCCTAGTTGCTATTAGCTAATTAGTGTATTTAAGTAGCAAAATTAACTTATTTGTCTGACATTTTGCTATATAGTAGAGTCATCCACAATGAAAATCAGAACTCTCAAATCTTCACTATCTAAAGCTGGTTTTATTTGCCTAAAGAAAAGAACCAAAGGTAGCCATACTATGTTACGTCATCCAGCTAATCATGTTATTCATTATTATTTTTAAAGCTACTGATAATTGTGGATTTTAGATTATTACAGTTATTGACTCTTATTTTTAGTTATTATGGTAAGACAAAAATCTTTTTGTTTAGATTTGTTTCATTTAAATAATTATTTATAAAGCTCATGATATTTTGATTTGTTAGTAAATTATAAATAATAAATTTATAGCTTCACTTTTTATTGTGTTTTAGTAGATTACAGATCAAAATTTATAAAATTATTATTGTCAAATTCTAATAATTAATATGCGTCAACTTTTGCAAATATCGATTCTCTTCTTAATAGTGCAGGGAGTATATGGTTGTGGCAATAAAGAACTTTTTAGCAGAATTAGAAAATTTTCTGAAACACAAGAAGTTATTCAAGAAGCAGTAATTTCTATAGGAGAAGATTTTTATTTAAGCTGTTTACGCAGAGCAGAACATCTTCCCCTCAGTCGCGGAAACTTGATACGTACAACCGATGAAATAGAAAGAGGTGTTACAAATGTCCCTGTTTTTCAAAATAGACAAACAAATCTATCAATTTGTGATGAAGAAGAACTAATAAACTTAGGAAATCAATTTATACAATCAAGTAATCTAATCCCTAACTACATGGGATCTCTGGCTGCACTAGTAGGCGAAGATGTTTTGGTGTTTCCTAATACTACAAAAAATCGACTAGAAAATGCAATCAATACAATAGCTTCTAGTAATAAAGTCGGACAAAAAATTGAAACTTTAGCCAATAAAAATAGACGAGACAATGTAGTTAATTTTGCGACAAATATATTGCAGTTTATATCTAGGCTTTATTTTAATCAATTAAAAAAAGAGACATTAATAACAGAAATAACTAAGGTAAATGAATCTATTCAAAGTTATACTCAAACTCTTAATCAAATTGTCTATGTCGTTTATATAGATGGATTTTTAGCATTAGAAATAGATAATTATGATTTATATTATTCCCAACTAATTGAGGATATTCGTTGGGAAACCTTTGGAGGAGAGAATGAAAAAATTTCTAAGCGGAATACTTTTGCACCAAGTCCTTATTTATCAATTGATGAAACGTGGAGAAAAAAGAGGCAAATTGTTCATAATCAGAGAAAAATTGCTCTTTTGTATATAACCTTAATAGATGAAGTTGCTCAAGGGCATTGTGAGCTTGTTGAATTTATAGTTGGAGAAGATGATGAAAAATTCCAAAAAGAATGTCCTGACCCTGAAGTAAAAGAGATAGAATCAAAAAATTCAAATAGTTCTAATAATGATCGAATAGAAAAATCAAGATTAATTGAAGAACGCTTGAAAAAAATTAATAAATTGAGAATAGAACTCAAAAAAGCATTAAATAAATAATAAACGTCATAAAATCATGGTTAATCACAACCTTAACAATCAAAATGATGAAAATCGCAAATTACAGTCCAATGAAATTATTAGTATTAGGAATAATATGAGAGAACTTTCCCAAAAAGTTTCTAGCTTTTTGGCAGCAAATCAAGCATTAGTTGATGATGATGATATTATTAAAGTAACTAGAGCATTTCAAGGTCATGGCAATGATCCTGGTGTTAATGGAAACATTGTTAAACTAAATATTGAAATTCTAAAAGCATTATTAACTGATCTTGAAGAACCTGGTAGAAAAATAGAGGCTGCGATCAGTGAACTTAATCAAGTATTAAACGACATTAATAGATTTAATCAAGTTTTGGAAGCTTTTGTAAGCATTGCAGAAATTTTTGCAACCATAGCAGTAGGAGTAACAAGTGGATTTACTCCTGCATCGATTAACTTGGCTTTTACTAATTTAAATAATTTGTTGGGCTTGAACCAAGCCTGACTGAACCTGAGAAATATATTAAATCCAAGCATCAGAAATTAATCGAATGCTATATAAACACAAAATATACAATATTTAACGTTTTACATAACAAATACCAAGCAAGATTTAGTTAAAGGTCTTGAACCGTAAATAAAATGTGTTTTTTCTAAAATTAACCAAACAAAGAATTAAACGTGAATTATCAAAAAGAGGATACCTTAATACAAGAACAAAAAATCCCAGAAAAGTTAATTTCTGAGCAAATTAAAGAGCTTAGGATTAAAATTAATAATTATTATCAGAAAATTCCGATAGATTTACGTGAAGTTCCAGAAATCCAAAAACTTTGTTTAGGATATTTATCAGAAGCAGAAAAATCTTTAAGTAAGGAAGA
>JASJDB010000222.1 GCA_030065315.1 Xenococcaceae cyanobacterium MO_167.B52
GGTGGTCTGTTCTCAAGACCTGGATGAAACAGAGAATTAAGGAATTTGAGACAGTAGGAGAGTGTGTTGATGCAGCTTTCAAAAAATGTCCTAACGTATATCCGTAACGCTATACTAAATCAAATACTAACAGTAAAATATCCATGAAACGCCACAGTAAAGGGGTAGATAACCAGGGTGTTGCTCCTAAACCCAGAATATTACTGATATGAACAGTTGCACCATATGATAATGCGATCGCAATCACTTTTGTGTAAATAGCTGTCCAAGGTTGTTGCAGCGCAGAGGCAAGAAAGTTATTTATAGATATAAGATTCATCAGATACGTAATTGGGAAACCGTATCTTTTATATTGTATTAACAATCAACTGCATAAACATCTTTTTCTTGACCCAAGGCAAACCGAATTGAGTGGAATAAACTTTTACTAGAACGAGTCATAAAAATAATAAGCGCGATCATAGATAGGATAGTTGCTAAACCAAATAGTCCTGGATAACCTAAACTGGCTTCTAATAAACCTAAAATAGGACCAGCTAAAGCAATACCTACATCAAAACCACCTAAACATAAAGCGTAGACTTTTCCTCGTTCGTTATCATAAGAGCGATCGCTAATTAGAGCTAAAATGGTAGGAATTAAAATGCCTGCCCCAAAACCTTCTGCTATGGCAGCTAACATAATCATGGCAGAACTATCAGCATTAGCTAAAAATAGCATCGAAGCAATATAACAGATTAAGCTAATACTAATTAAAATACCTCTACCATAGCGATCTGCTGCCTCCCCCACAAACAAACGCACAGCAAAACTTGCGATCGCGATCGTAGTGTAAAATAAGCCTAAATTCAGATCTAATGCTAATTCTCTAACATATAAAGGCAAGAAAGCCACCAGTGTACCAAATACTGAACCAATCAGAAATAGAACTATGGCGGGAGTTACTAAGGCTGAATTACGAGTTAATTCTTGAAAGCTACGAGTATTTTCTGAGACTGCATTGGCAACATGGTTTATAGTCTGACAACTGATCTTATCCCGTAAAAAGCTACCTAAAAATACCGCCAAAATTCCACAAGTTGCTGAAAGGGAAAACAATGTACTATAACCAAAATTTCCTTGTACAAATCCACCCAAAGCTGGCCCCATTCCCATGCCAATAGGAACAGCTAAATTCATATAGCCAATTATCTTACCCCGATGTTCCCTGGGAGCAAAATCTGTCGCCAAAGCACTATAACCAATAGTAAAAGCAGCAATACTAATGCCATGAAAAGCTCTCATCCACGCTAATCCTGGTACGGACTGGACAAAAATGTAACCAATAGGTGCAGTGCCAGCTACCAGAGAGCCGATTAAAATTACTAACTTACGACTGCGTTTATCTGCAAGTTTTCCCAGAAAAGTACGAGAAAAAAGTAACCCAATAGCAAAACAGCCCATCACAAAGCCTACTTGCTCAGTAGTCCCGCCCACATCTTGAACGTAGGCAGGTAAGACAGGAAGTAAAGCAGTAATACTCGTCCAAAACAACAATCCTGTGCCAAACAGGACTGCTAGATTACGTTGAATGGAGGGTTTAAGGCAGTGTAGGACATTCACCAGAAATTTTTAGGTAAATATATGATTATTTACTTATCTTAACTTTTCTTAACTAATCTTCGACTTGATTTTTCAGGATTGAAATATTATGGGGACGATTTACCATCGCCCCCATCAACAAAAGCTAAATTTTTTAGAGTAACTGAAATTTACTCCTCATCATCTTCGTCTTCATCTTCAGGGTAAACGAAACTGTTGGAACGTCCAGTTAATACCGATTTACCGAGAGAAAGAGCTTTTTTCGCCTCCAAAGCAGCTTTACGTTTCCAATGCGCCTTACGACTATTACGTTTAGATTTAGATGTTTTCTTTTTGGGGACAGCCATATTAATTAAAAAATAAAATAACACAACCTTATTATTGTAGTTGCTTTCTCCCAAAATTACAGAGATTATAGTCAAAGCTGAAAAAATACAATTTTTCAAGTTTGGATAGTGGTTATATGAAATCCTGTTTAGATACAACACTTAAAAGTTGCGAGAAGTCAGAAAGGTTTAAGCCGAGTTAAAAATCCAAAAAGTCAGTTGTTGCAGTCTGTGCTGCTTGAAACATTAAAGAACGAATAGCATAGTGACCCAAAAGCCAACCATAAATTTCTTGGATAACTTCACGAGGCTTGAGGGAACGACTTGAAGTCTTACGTCCCAAAAGATGAGTTTTCAGCTCATCAATGGTATTTTCGCGCCTCCCATCTTTGATGATATTGGTGTGCCAACAATAAAGCAGGAAATCGAGTCAAATCTATCAAACTCGTAATTAAACGGTAAGTTTTGGCTTCTCTATCAGTCTGAATAGTATATTCAATAACTCGTACCTGAATTTTGGTGGCTCCTTTTTTCTTCGATTTACGGTTTGGTCTGACAATCGAATCAAATAGCCGACTCATTACTTGGCATTCTAGTTTTTGTCTCGCTACGGTAATGGAAGAAATATTGGGTGAAATCCAATATTTCCCTAACTTTGTCCACTGCCTATTTAACCTATTCACTAGATTTTTTAGCACAGTTTCCATCGAATCTGATGACCATATGCGAAGCAGTATCCTTTAGGACAAACTCATTGCAATAACTAAGCATACTATTAAACTGGCTGGTAATTTACTTTTGCGTTTTTGCCGACTTTGGCTTTTCTCTAATGCTTGCTCTATTCTTTCTGGAGTAATTACAGAAGGATTAATTAATGCGAATTCTTTGAGTTGCAATTTTTTATCTATATTCTCAAAATAATCCCTATCTTACTTTCTTTTGGGCTTAAACAAGAAGTATTAGCAACAGCTACACTTTGAGGATTTTGCTGATACAATCCTGGATGTAGTCAGAATTGATCATCCTGACTATGATAAGACTATGATAAACCCTTGTTGCTGGGAACCATTGCCCGAGAACTGACGACTGAATAGATCTGGTTAGGCTATAAGAATCGCTCCCCTGTGGAAACCAACTTCTATGTTGCCCAGGATAGTGCGGGGATGGAAATGCCCAGAGCCTGGACGGAGAGTGTTATCAAGCGTCGTATTAGTAAGTGTAATGCTGGCTGGGTTTGTCCTCAAAGCCATCCCAGCCAATTGTGAATCCCTACCGATTGGACCTTGGGGTCGAAGACCTCAGCCCATAGCTGTAGCAAGGATTTGCCGCTCCCAGATGTTGCTTAGATTGGTAAAAGACGAGTTCACAGAGAAAGCTCAAAAATTATTTGATGTAATTATGATTAGTATCCAGGAACAAATATTAAAAGACATAGATAAATTGGGAATAGGTTATCAAATAAAATTAACTCCATCAAAAAACATTGATCTGAGGCAATATTTTTACGTATTTTCTTTAGACTCTCATTACAATAACCAGTTGTTTTTAAATTCAGCAGAATCAGTAACCGTCAGTGGAATTGCCCTAAGTAAACAATTTTCAATTAAAGAAGTGAATCTTACAGAAAAAAATCTTAAATGTCTGGGAAAATCCAAATGTCCATCACCTGTATTAGGTCAAAAATTTCCTGAAATTGAAGGTAGTTCTCATGCTAGATGGAAATGTTTTGTCAAACTCAACAATCAAGAACAAGATTTTGAATTGAAAATTGTTTTTAATCACGGTCAGGAATTATTGTGGGGGAAAATCAGTTTTCAAAAAATAAATTTTAGTTTTCTAAATATAGATAAGCTAGACAAAAAGAATAAAAAATTGATAAATAAATTAAATCAATTTAAGAATAGCCGTCAAGCTATGGCAAAGGCTTTGTCTGAGAATAAAAATTATTTATTTGTTATAGGTAATCCACGATCGGGAACTACCGCATTAGGCAAACTACTAAATTTTAGTCCGGAAATTTGTCTAGGAATTGAAAGATATTTAATCAAAGATGATGTCTCTGCTTTATCTTTTGAAAAAGAGGTTTTTTTTGATGTTAATAGTCATGGTTACTCGTTACGCCCTCATATTTATGAAGGAATTAAAGACAAGTTTGATAGTGCAAAATATATTGGAGATAAAAGACCTGGATTTGTTAAGTTTTGGAAAAATACTTTTTTAAATATACCTCAAGCAAAAATTATTTATATTGTTCGGAATATTTATGATGTTGCTTGTTCTTATAATGTCAGGGCCAAAAATGCTTCTCAAGGACTTGATAAGCAATGGCAAGCAAGTAAAAACTTTTCTGAAGCAGTGAAAGAGTGGAATGAAGGAATACAAGAAGTGCAAAATTTAGTTGAATTTTATCAAGTATATTTTGTAAAATATGAAGACTTTTTTGTTAATCAGTCAAAGATGATTGAGCTTTTTAAGTATTTAGGTGTAACTACAGAAAATCAAAGTATTAAAAAAGGTATTAAGAATATTTATAAAAATGCTTTATCTGTGCAGAAGAGAGAAAGAAAGCTATCAGATAATGAGCAAGAATATATTGATGCTAATGCAAATTTTGAAGTTTACAATAAATTATTATCTCTTTATGAACAACAATTTAAGTAGGGTGTTGATTGGGCACTGGTCTACTAAGTCGTGTTAACGGGACTTAAACAAGAAGTATTGATTAAACATCCTTGAAACTCTGATTATTTCCTTAGAAAAATCATAACTCCGTCCGCGTAGCGCGGGCGGCTCAAGCACTGGAACTTGATTCCAGTGTCGCACCCTTGACTACCGAAGGTCACTCCGAACTCTATCCGAAGGTGTCCCACGGGATACACCTGCGGATATATCCTTTAGGGCGAATTCCGAACTCACCTTATCCTAAACTCTTGATGATAATAATCGCTAAAAACCCTAATAAAGTGGATAATCCTACAATTGACCCCCCCTTAGCATAAGCTTCTGGTAGCATGGTTTCCGAGATTACAGTGAGCATGGCACCAGCTGCTAAGGACTCTAGCAAGGAAATCATGGAGGGGGAAACATCAACAAACAGTTGGGAACCAATAGCTGCTAAAATCCCCGTCAACAGCATAATAGATGTCCACATTCCTAAAATTCGAGGAATCGGAAATCCTTGCTGTTTCATTCCTTGAGAACTAGACAAGGCTTCAGGATAATTGGAAAGCAATAGTCCAATTAACAGAGAAAGACTGAGGGGCTGAGTCACCATATGGGCTCCAATGGTTAGAGCTTCAGGAATTCCATCCATCAACAGACCAAGCCAAATTGCCATTGGAGCTTCTTTATGTTCTTCTATCATCGGAGACATTCTAGTAGCGGAAGGAATTAACTTCCCTGCATCCATACTCTCCAGTGCTTTTTTAACCCATTGTGCTGCCTTGCTAGACTCAAAATTTTGCCTAGTTTGCAAATAATCACTGATTTTGGCTTGTTCTATGAAAGCTCTGACACTTTTTTCCAGGCTGGGGGACTGTTGCAACATTTCTTGAAAGTCCTGTTTTCTCAAAGTCCAGATTGCTACATCAGTTTTAGCGATCGCTGTTACTGTATGATTGGCTTCGGTGACTAAAGATAATTCCCCAAAAGGATCGGCTGTAGTTAAAACCAACGGTGATTTTTGCAGGTGAGCGGGATAGATTATTTCCACTTCTCCTTGATGGATAATGTAGAGCCGATCTGAATCGTTATCGGGCTGGAAAAACACGTAACCATCTTCATAGCAGCGGTACACTAAACGCTCTGCTAAAGCTTCTAGGTCTTCTTGGGGTAAATAGTTAAATACAGGAAATCGACGGATTGTACGGGCTAATTCCAGAAATTCAGGGACTTTTTGCGTTATTTTGACTGCTGGTTCAATCTTTCTTTGCTTTTGCAGTATTGCGATCGCTGAATTCAGCCAATCTTTGATCTCTCCTAAACTCAATTGGTGACGCTGAAGCAGATAATCTTTAATATTCTCTTGTTGAAGGGTTTGTTGAGTTATTTCCAAAAGTTCGGGGGATATTTCTAGTAATTGCTCAAAATCAGAACGGGGCAGAATTTCTAATTGGCAATCTTCTTTAACCATTGCCTGAGTTTGATGAGGACTACCAGTTAAAAAAGCTAGATGTCCAAAAATGTCGTTGACGGTCAATGTCTTAAGCAGGGTTAAGTCAGCTTGAGGGTCTAGCAGTTCTACTTTTCCCTTCTTAACAATATATAGACTTTCGCTGAGGTCTCCTTGGCGGTAAAGGATAGTGCCTTTGGGATAATTAGCTATTAATAAAATTTGAGCAATTTGCTTTCGTAATGCTTGAGATGAATTACGGAATAGTTGAAGATTTTTTAAGCGATTCCAACTTTGCAGCAAAGAATTACGCTGTTGTTGTTTGAGATGGGTCAGAGTAGTGGACGGTTTGCGTAAAAATCCGCCCGAATTATTAACTATCTGATTGACAAAGGAAAAAAATAAACTTCCGCTTATAGAACCAACGACTAATTCAAGAATATGACCTTTTGCTGTGGCACTTCCTACTAAATCGATCACTAGAGCTGCTAATAATGCTCCTCCGCCAAATGCCGTCAGAAAAGCCAAAGCTTTTTTCCTTGGTGTCCATACCAAGGTAGTTAGAGACCCCAAAGGCATGGAACAAGCACTAACCATTCCCACAACTAAAGCATTGAGCCAAAGAGATTGAAACACTTTTTCTGTCCTGACCAAGAATGTTTAGTACTTACTTTAAATTAGCGTTCCTTGCGGTTGATAATAAAAGATGCGGTACGTCCCTCTGGAATGGGTCGATTATTCACATTGCCTACACCAGCAATATTGGCTTCTAGGGTAATACCTCCTCTGCCATCTTTGACCCCAACAATTTCCACTAAATTTCTGCCTGGTTGGAGGTTTAGCATGATAACCTTGCCATAATTGCGGATCATTTGATTGTTTGCCACAACTTTACCATTAACTTTCAAGGTTACATAGTCCCCATCTTCTGCCCAATAATCAATTAGTTCAATAGGAACCTGGGGAGCAAACACAGTTACATTACGAAATCCATAGCTATTACTGGTAGATGAGCTATTGGACAAACTAACTTTAGGAGCTATGGGTTTGGTCTGAACTTGGGGAATGGTGACGTTTAAATAGGGGTCATTAGCAGCTATAGCAGGTTGAGTAGCAGAGCTAACTTGCTTGGGTGGTTGACTGGGGGGTTTATTGGCAGGAAGAGTAGCAATTTTTGGCTGTTGAGCTGGGACAGAAGCAATTTTAGGAGTTGGTTTGACAGTAGTTCTTGGAGTCGGCTGAGAGTTCAAATTAGTCTTGCTGGCTCTTGTTGGTATTGGTGGTGGAGGGGGTAGCTTAGTTATGGGTATAGGGCGAGATGCTTCTGCTAAAGCTAGGGCAAATTTTTGTTGCTCTGCTTGTTGCTGTTGTTGTTGCCATTGAGCAATTTGTTTGGTTACTTCCCCACTGGTTGTAGCTTGTTGTGGAATTGATTTTGCGATCGCAACTGCTCCTGCTAAATCTCCTTTACTAGCTTGGGTTTTTGCTTGTTCTAGAATTTGTTGTGACCAACTGGTAGTTAAAGATTGAGCTTGGTCATTAACTGTACTATCAGTAGGCAATTTACTCACTATAGCGATCGCTCTAGCCAAGTCTGGAGTCTTATTGCTTTGGGCAACTAATTTGGCTTGTTCCAATAACATTGCCTGTTCTTCCTGACTATTGCCGAGAGAATTTATCTTAGGAGCCTCAAGAGTCAGACTAGTCTTGGCAGTGACAGTAGGTTCCTCAGAAGCCAGTTTTTTTCCTGGTTGTAGCTGGGGAACAACGATAGTTGCGATCGCTGTTAATAAACCCAATCCTACTATTCCTGAAATCCACCAGTTTGGAGATTTTGTAGCAACAGTATCTAAGTTTTCAGCATTAACTGAGATCTTTTGCTTATTTTGAGAATATTTAGGTTTATTTAGAGCTTTTGAGGGCAAATTAACCAATTTTTGCTCTCTTTGCTGCTTTTTACCTACGGTTTCAAACTCATCTTTTGCCACCAGACTTGTCCTCCATTAACTACTGAGATGTTACAGGTTGAGATGTTAGGGCGCAAGCAACTTCTAAAGCTGCTGCATTACCCAGATAATAAAAAGGGAATTCTGAATCTAGAGATACTTCTTTTTCATAAGGGATACTTTCGGGAACTAACAAACGCAATTGATATCTATCTGGCGGAAAATTATTACCATCTGCCATAGATTTAATCCAGATAAAACCTCGAATTGCATCAGTTTCTTTGGCTAATAACTTGCCATTGCGCCAGACTTCTAAATTAGAGTCTCCAGCCAATGCTGTTTCTGGGTAATAGAATCTGACTGCAAAACCGTGATCTGGGACTGGTAACTCTAGCTGACTTTTCACATAATTGGGACATTGAGGAACTTCAACTTGTTGTGCCTCAAACCATCCTCTGACTATAGGCAAGAGGAAAACATAACCACTAGCTATAGCTGCCACTGATAAGATCACGGTAGTTCCCACCATAAGGAATCTATTACTTTTGTTGCTTTTGCTACTTTGTTTGACGAAATTGTTAGTTGAGGAACTACTGAGATTAATCGTTTCAAGCTGAAACTTAAGAGCATCCCAAGCGTCTACTAGCTTACAATCCTCTGTTTTTAGCATTTCTTTTAATAGTTCTTTAGTCCTATCAGAAAAGCCCAAACTATCTATTGACCAAGACTGATCCCAAGGGGGATTGGTTCCTAATCTCAAAGCAATAATGGTTTTTGCCAAGGCGTAAAGATCCCATTGGGGGCTAGCTGCAACTAGACCATCTCTTTGATCTGGATGAGCGTAACCAGGGGTATAAATTTGGGTATAACCGACTTTTTGTTGATATTCTCCCAAAACAGTTGCCACTTCATCAACCAAACTCAAGTCACAAGCTGAACCGAAATCCACAATTACTGTTGATTGATCGCTATTGCGACGCATGAGATTACTGGGTTTAATATCCCGATGGACGATTTTAGCTTTATGCAGTTGTGCTAAACCATTGAGAACTTCCGTAAAAACTTGCTCAATTTCAGTAACAGTTAAAGATGAGCGATCGTCTTCTAAATAATCAGCATAATTAATCCCATCAATCAATTCCTGAGCTAAATACAATCCATCATCTTGTTCAAACAAGCAATAGGCTTTGGGGATAGTGTTATGATTGAGCTTTTCTAGTATTTCCGCAGTCCTTTGGAAAGTGCGCCGACGCAAATTCTTTTCTTTGGTATCTCCTTGGATAATTAATTCTAATAAAGCTCTTTTAGGCTGACGGAGATCCAAAGTATCT
>JASJDB010000223.1 GCA_030065315.1 Xenococcaceae cyanobacterium MO_167.B52
TTAGCTTAAACCTTTCTGAATTGACCGATAGGGAATGACCGAAGGGAATACTTTAGTGCCTTTAGGGCTAAATTCTGCATTCTAAATTCCCACAAATTTAAAGTGTTGTATCTAAACAGGATTTAGTATTAATTGGTCGCGTCTAAACCTACCCAATCACCCATAGAAATCAGTGAGTCAAACTACTAACTCCGAACTCCGAATTCCTAACTCCGAACTTATGTTGATTGATTATGGCAAGTACAATTACCTTTTTTGTAAAGCCCCTGATTGTGAGCAAATTTGCGGGTATTTTCCCACAATTCTGTTGTCCAGCGATCCCTAACGCTTACCATAAAGCTAGCAATGCTAATTGTAGGAGTTATGGATTTAACTTGATGCCACCACCCTTTGGGAATGAACAACACATCCCCTGGCACAATATTAACAACGATGGGTTCTAAGGGACTGGGCTGAGAATTGGTCTCAAAAGCATCAAGGGTAGAGATACGAGCGCCATAGTCAAATTTATTACTCCAGTAGGCACGATCGATCTTGTCTTGGGGAAACAAAAAGATCGTTTTTTCTCCTTGTATTTGCGTTAGAAAGTTATTGAAAATATCAAAGTGTAGTCCGGTTACTGCACCTTTTTCTCCAACCCAAGCAAATTTACCAGGAGTAACATACCAAGGAAAAAATAACTCATATTGAACGTCTTGGGCTAATTCAGCAAATTCGGCAAATAAATTAAATTCCTTGAGATAGAGCTTATCTTGGTGCGCTCTTGTGTCAGGATTGGCAAGAATATCAATGTATTCTGCCAGCTTTAGATGAGTAAATTGAGTTGGAGCATGTTCTCGATTTCCCACCACCAACTTTACCACGCGATCGCCGGCTAGTGTTTTCAAATAGTCCCATGTCCATTTTTTGATTGCGGGCCATTCCTTGACACGTCCTTTCATGAGTACAGGTTCTCGTTCAGTGTGACAAATCTCTCTAGGTATAATTTTGGTGTCAAAAATAGTTTTCATCTTTTCCTTCTAATTTTTACGTTCAATAATAAAGTCTCCCAAAATGAGAGCATCAATGTTCGTGCGGTTAAAGGTGGAAATCGCGTCTTGAGGCGAGCAAACAATGGGTTCGCTATCGTTGAAGGAGGTATTGAGAACTAGGGGAACTCCAGTATTTTTCTCGAATTGCTCGATCAGTCGATAATACTTAGGATTAGTTGTTCGATCAACGAGTTGTATTCTGGAAGTGCCATCAACATGAACTACTGCCGGAATTTTATCCTGTTTTTCTGGTCGGACAGGACAGGCAAATAGCATATATTTCAAGCTTTCGGAAGGACGACCAATTTCAAACCAATCCTTCGCTTTTTCTAGTAAGACACTTGGACCAAAGGGACGGAAATTTTCCCGATGTTTGACTTTAAGATTCAAAAGTTTTCGTGTAGAAGCATGGCGTGGATCGGCTAAGAGAGAACGATTTCCCAGAGCGCGGGGACCAAATTCCATCCGCCTCTGAAACCAACCGACAACTTTCTTCCCTGCTATTAAATCGGCAGCTTCCACAGCAATATCAGCAGAGTAACGTGCCCTTAGTCCTGATTCTGCGATCGCTTCTAAAATTTCTTCATCTGTAAAATCGGGTCCGAGATAAGGATTAAGTTGGGGTACATTTGTCTCAGGTTTCCTCGTGCTGCGATCAACATAAAGTGCTGCACCAACTGCGGTTCCTGCATCGTTGGCAGCGGGAGGAATATAAATGTTTTGATACGGTCCTTGCTCTTTAACTAACCAGTTAGTTACACAGTTGAGGGTAACTCCGCCAGCAAGGCACAGGTTGTTCGAGGGATAGAGGCTATAGAGATATTCAACCAGGCTCAGAACCGCTTTATTGTTAAATTCTTGTAATGTTGCCGCAATATTATAATGACGCTCCTCCAGGGAGTCGCCTTGGCTACGGTGGGAACCTAAAATAGCATCCAATCCCTCGAAGTTAGGAAGACGAAAGCAGGCGACTTTTGGATCAACAGCAAAACCTTTCTCTCTTACCCAGGCAATCTTTTGAAAAGCTTCTTGCCACTCCAAACTTTTGCCATAGGCAGCTAGTCCCATTACCTTGCAAGCATCGTATTCAGAAAAACCAAGATATTTGGCTAATTTCTCCCATAAAAAGCCCAAGGAATGGGGATATTGAAGTTCGTATTTGGGGATAAGTTTATTACCGTTGGCAATTCCTAACATGGCACTGGCATTTTCGGCGATGCCATCAATAGTTAAAAAAGCAGCTTCAGCAAATCCTGAAGGGAAGAAAGAAGAGGCAGCATGGGCTAAATGGTGAGGGACGTAGACAATTTTCTCCTCAGCTCCTTCTCCTAAAGCATTGACAATGGAGACTGGAACTTGCTGCAAATAATAGCGAAATTTATCTTCTCCTTCCTGGGAACCCCATCCTCCAGGTACACTAATCGGATCGACTTGAAAGTATTTCTCGCGGATTTTTGGCTCAAAGGAAAAGGCAATCTTGTCGAGATTCTGAGGAGTTAAATTGGCTCGATTCAAACAAAATGCGATCGCTTTTAAGGGGAGAATATGAGGATTCTGGGGTTCAGCAGATTTAGCGTGTTTGCGGCGATTAAAACGCTCTTCCTCACTTGCAGCAAGAACCTGACCGTCGATAAGCAAAGCTGCTGCTGATTCATGATAAACCGAGTTAATACCTAAAGTGATCATCTTAATGGTATTCGTCCTATTTATATATCTATAAATCCTAAATCAAATGGGAGATTTAGTGTGAGCGTCTCGCTCGCGAGCCAGATAGTCACACTAGGAATAATTATTACAACTCAAAATGAAAGGGATTTTCTAATGCTGGAAGCTTCGCCAAAGATTACCGCCAAGCCTTTGGCGAATTGACTTCGGAAACTTTAAAAAGGTGATTTTTAACCTTTTTTAGAACTGAAATGTCGTCCGAATTGTGGCAATCACATTATCATCATTGTTATTGTCCTGGTTAGGTGCGGTCAACCAAATAAAGCCTGATGTAAGAGAAATATTATTATTAAATTGATGACGATAAAAGGCTTCAATATGCAGGGGAAGATCTACTTTAAAAGATTGAGGATTCCCCCCTGAAAAAGAAGTAAGGTAAGGTTCTGCTCCCACGACGAACCCCAGTAAACCCACGTCGGGAAAAGCAAAAGTGAGCGCATAAGATAGAATTTCCCCGTCTCCTCTGCCAATTAAGCGAGGATAAGATGCTGTAAACCAGCCACTCAGGGCAAATTTAGTATTTGGCTGCCAAGTAAATTGAGCGCTATAAGCGTTGAGAACAACTGGTTGCTGGTCTAAGTCAGCATTTAACCCAGTCAAACTTACTTGACCAGCTAAAGTATTAGCTACCCCTGTCCCACTGACAAGCAAGCCATTGTAGTTAACCCCAAAGTTTCCTGGGGGAGCGTAGGAGTTAGTATAAACTCCCGCTAGAGAAAATTTCTCGTTAATCTTCCAAGTTAATTGTCCTAAGGCTGCGTAACTAACCCAAGTTGCGGGTTAGCATAAGGAAGAAAATTAAAAAAATAAATAGACAGCCATTCAGGAGCTGTTGAAGAAGTAAAAACAATTGCCGAAAGTTAAGAGATAAAAGCAGATTCTAAAGTGAAGACAAGAGAACTCTTGCAAAAATATTTTGTGGTATGATAGCAAGTCTTACTTTTTATTAATCAAGCCTGAAATATTGGCAAGCTATTAAACTTTCTTCAAGAGAATTTAAGCGACTGACTGGAGTTAAACGGCAAACTTTTCGCTTGATGGTACGTTTGGTAAAAGCAGAAGCAAAAAAGAAGAAAAAACCAGGGCGTCGAACCAAATTAATTATTGAAGCTCAGATCTTAGTAACTCTACAATATTGGCGAGAATATCGAAGTTTTTTTCAGATCTCGAAAGACTGAAAAATAGCTGAATCCACAGTATATCGTCTAGTTAAAAAAGTTGAAAATATTTTAATTCAATCTCGAAAATTTAGTTGACCAGGCCAGAAAAAATTACTAGATTCTTCTGAGGATGAAAAATTAATTTTAATAGATGTAATGGCAAGTCCAATTCCCAGACCCAAAAAACATCAAAAAAGATTTTATAGTGGCAAACAAGGAGAGCATACTTTAAAAACACAAGTAGTACTTGGAGAGCAAACTGGAAAAATAAGATTCTAGCACATGAAAAAGGGAGAACTCATGATTTTAAATTATTTAAAAAAAGTTATCTAAGATTTCATCAATTACTTCGAGTGATAGGTGATAAAGGAGCTCAAGGAATCACTAAATTTCAGGGAAATAGTGAAACTCCTATCAAAAAACCCCGAGGGGAAAAATTAACCAAGGAACCAAAACAATATAATCGTCAATTGAATCGATTAAGAATTGCTGTTGAGCAGATCAATCGTCGGTTAAAAATCTTCAAAATTTTGTCTTATCGCTCTAGAAATCGCCATCGCAGATTTGGGTTAAGAGCTAATTTAATTGCGGGCATTTACAATTATGAATTAGCCTAATAATCACAATTAAAAATTAAATTAATCTAAGATTTTCAGTCATTCATTAATCACTGAAACAACTTTTGCTGCCAATTTTCATATCTAGCGATCGCCTGATACTAGTTAATCCAAAAAATCTCTCACTTGTTACTATTTTAACACACAAAAATTGAAATAAAAATAACCCTTAACTAGACCACAAAATATTTATGCAAGAGTTCTTAACTAGCAACTTGAGTTAAATAACTGCCTGGTTTGAATTCTATTTCGATTGAATGACCGTTATTGACAATAGCTACAGGGATTGAGCGATATTTAAATTCCCAAGAAACTGAAATAGGTTTAGCATCGTGGGGAACTAGATTGATAGGGGATTGATTGCGACCTTCTTGGCATGCAGCATATTCTGGCTTTAACTCGCTCCAACGAGTAGGATTCCAGGTGCCACCATAATCCCAATGTCTGGAACCGTGTTCCGCAGCTAAGGATAAATAGAATGGAGCAAAGGCACCCATTATGATTAACGATGATTTAAGGTATAGATTTAATTTCCAATTCATAGAAGTTTGTTGAGATACTTCTACATAATCTTAGGGGATGCTATGTTGTGATTTATAATTCTTTAGCAATTGTATGTAATTAGTATTCCAGAATCCAGCTAAATAGATGTAATTTTATTTTCTAACCAAAGAAATCTCTGAATCCGTTGCTAAATCTATTGCCTGTTCCCTGTTCCCTAGCCCTTTACTAAGTCTCTTATTACTTCCGAGAACTGTTGTCATATGGTAATCTAGGCGTTTTTCTTCACAGCTTAATATTAAAAGATTTCTTAACAACAGAATAATAATCTTATTGAACTAACTAGAATTAAGCCAAAAAATAAGGCAGATATCTGAGATATCCACCTTAAAAACCAAGAAAATATTAAATTAATTGTTTATGTTTATTACGCACTAACTAGTTCAGGGCGTTTGCTGTTGCGGATACCTTCAATTGCTGCTGCATAATCAGGAGCTTTGAAGACAGCAGAACCAGCTACAATAGCGTTAGCACCAGCTTCTATAACTTGCCAAGCATTATTAGGTTTAATTCCACCATCTACTTCGATCCAAGGGTCTAAACCTCTCGCATCGCAGATTTGGCGTAATTTACGGATTTTATCAACCATTTCAGGAATAAAACTTTGACCGCCAAAGCCAGGGTTGACACTCATGATTAATACTAGGTCAGACACTGGTAAAACATACTCAATCAGGTCTAGAGGTGTAGAGGGATTGAGTACCACACCAGACTTTTTACCAAGGTCACGGATTTGGCAGAGAGTACGATGTAAGTGGGGAGATGCGTTATGTTCTGCGTGGACAGAAATAATGTCTGCACCAGCTTTAGCAAATCCTTCTACGTACTTTTCTGGTTCGACAATCATTAGATGAACATCTAAAGGCTTTTTAGTATGAGGACGAATTGCATCAACAATTAATGGTCCAATGGTAATATTGGGAACAAATCTTCCGTCCATTACATCAACATGAATCCAATCAGCACCAGCTTTATCTACAGCTTGGATTTCTTCTCCTAAACGGCTAAAGTCTGCCGATAATATGGATGGAGATATAACTACTTTTTTATCGGTCATAATGTTGCCTCTCTAAACGCCTTATTTTTGTATCGATCTTAACAATAATTTTAGGTTCCCTCGTTTAACATACCACACTATTAATCACCAATAATAGCCATAAAGCTAAATATAAATACTCTTCTATAAATTGCTAATTTTTAAAATTCCACTTGAGTAAGTCTTTGCTGTAGCATTCGAGGAAAGGCTGAGTAATATTTTTGATTGAGAGGAGAAGGATGGGGTAAGGGAAGTAAGGTAATAGATTTACTAAATTGGTTTCCTACTTCATCAGTAGCAGTTACAGAAACAGTCAATTTTGCTTCATAGCGATCGCTTTGTTTAAAGAAACTATCTAATTTACCTTTTTCCGCATAAGGAGCATACCATTTAAAAGCTTCTGTTCCCAGGGTAATAACTTGATTACCTTGCCAATGTATTACCAAAAGACGTTCTATGTAGGGACGAAAACGTTTTTTGACTTTTACTAGGTAAGCTTTATTCCCAGGAGGCTTATAGGGTACGGTATTGGTTAGCAATATGCGATCGCATACTGTTTGTAATTCTTGGGGATTACTAGTTTTTTTACCATGTATTACTTGATAAAATCCTTGACGAACTAAAGTACCAGCAGCACCGATCAGAGGTTGTCTAGCATAAACCTCATCCCTACCTAAATCTCTACCAAAAAAACATAAAGGACTTTGTAAATTTCCTGCATATAAAACGGGATGGGTTGGATCGAGATTAGCAGATTTATATACAGGGATATCTATAGGAAATTCTTCTCTTTTAGCTTCTGTTTCTATCTGAGCAATTAAAGTAGCAATATCGGACATGAAAAGTTAGTATTTTTGATTTTTATAAGTTTCCCAGTCTCTCCATATTTTAGTCAACTGGAGTAATGCTTTATCATCCAAATTTGTCCATTCATTGTTGATAAAATTGTGGAGAAAAATTGAGATTATGGAATTTCTGTGTCTGTTCGTATTGTTAAGTTATTAAGCACGATCGCAATTTGCCTAGGGATACCTACTCCTGTATTAGGTGCAGATACTATTCATTTCAGTTGGGGTGCGCTGGATTTCCCGATCTCTGTGAAAGGAGTAGAGACTTTTGCTGATAAGGGAGAAATAACCCCAGATTTAAAATTATTTCTGAGTCCTTTGTCCCCAAAACAACGGGGTAAATTGCGCCAGTTTTTGCGATCGCGTTACCGAGTCAACCCAGTGGTAGTATCTCGTCTAGGTTATACCACAGTGGGAACAGAGCTTTTAACTAGCTTAGGGGAAATAATTACAACTTCTACAGGGCAAAATGGCTTGTATGCTCTACGTTCCGCGGTAATTTTATCAGCAATGAACCCTGAGGGAATTACTCCCATAGATTTATTGAAACAACTCCCCGTTGAGATGAGAGTTGATTTAGGTAAATTGCTCCAAATCCAAAAGCAAATTGCCACTTTGGGCAAGGAGACTAAAAAATTAATTGGGGATAATTGGGATACTGGGGAGACATCAGCAGCAGCAATTGAGATTAAGCAACCAGGAAGGGCATCAATTACCCAAAAGAGCATATTTTTAACTGATAATCGTCCTGATTGGCAAAATAATCCGCAAAAAATTCTTAAAAGAAAGATTCATTTCGATTTGTATTTGCCTGAAACCCCAAGGGATTCTGTCCCAATTATTATGGTATCCAATGGCTTGGGAGCCAAACGCGATCGCTTTAAGTACTTAGGAGAATATTTAGCCTCTCATGGTTTTGCTGTAATTGTCCCCGATCATCCAGGTAGCGATCGCCAAAGACAAAAAGACTTTTATCAAGGTTTATACTCAGAGAATTTTAATGCGGGAGAGTTTATTGATCGCCCTTTGGACATATCCTTTATTCTCGATACCTTACAAGAGAGTTCAGATTGGGTATTACAAAACAAACTAGATTTTAACAATGTGGGAATCTTTGGCTATTCCTTTGGTGGTGCTACAGCTTTAAGCTTAGCAGGGGGAGAAATCGACCGAAATAGGCTGACAACTGAATGTGCATCTACTCAAAAGTTATTAAATATTTCTTTGTTATATCAATGTCGTGCGTTAGAATTACCTAATATATCTTTAAAATTACGAGATAAGCGAATTAAAGGAATCTATTTATTTGTTCCTTTTAGTAGTATTTTGTTTAATCAAGATAGTATGAGTCGTATTAATGTACCTATTTTATGGAGTGCCAGCGATCAAGATTTAGTTACCCCCTTATTACTGGAGCAGTTACCAGCTTTTGAACAACTAGAAACTCAAAATAAATATGCCATTATCTTTCAAAAGTTGCCCCATACTTTTGTAACTCGCCCAGAAAATGACACTGTATCTGTTGACAGATTAAAAGAAATTACCAAAAGTTATCACCGTATTCTAAGCTTGGCTTTTTTTGGTTGGCATTTACAGCAAAATTCTTCCTACCGCCCCTATCTGACTCCTCAAGGGATGAAAGCTTGGGGAACAGAGGGATACCAGCCAATTCTCTTACCTTAACCAGTTAGAAGTTGGAGATTATAACTTTAAGTGATTAGCAATCATTAAGATCGGCTATACGCTAAGTTTAAAAATGCTCATTACCTGAAATATGCCTGACTCTATAGATAAATTACTAGATTTGCTCTTAGATGTGGAAACCCCAGTTAACCCTACTAATTCTGAGCCAGCATCTTCTCCGAAAGAACAGCAATCCCTATTAACTAAACCAGAAAAAAAGCCAGCGTTTTTGGCTCAAAAAATCCCATCTACTGTTGAATCAAAAGATTCAGCTATTGAGATAAGCCATGAAATAGCAGCAGATAACAATAATACTGAGCCAAACTCTACTGAACCCTCACTAGCAGAATCAGAAACTAATCTTGCTGCAATTGAAACGCCTCAACCGATAGAAGTGGTAGAAGAATCGGTGGCAAAAGTTGCAGAAGTAGTATTAGATGATCGGATTCAAGCCATATCTTCGGCTATTTCTAGTCTGAAGGAGCAAAATATTCAAGAAACTAATAATAATGGTTTTTCGACTGACTTCGTCAACCCAGGGATAGATGATTGGATTCTGGAAAAAGAAGCGCGACTTAATGAGTTAGCAGATTCCTTAAATAATCTCATCCCTTTGATGATGGAACTTTTAAGTGTCAAAGTTAACGATTCTCAAGAATTGATTTTACAGACGATGATTCCCTTGATGGATCGAGCGATTCAGGAAAGAAGTAGTCAAGATTTA
>JASJDB010000224.1 GCA_030065315.1 Xenococcaceae cyanobacterium MO_167.B52
AAAATCTGACGTGGGATTACTGTAAGCAATATTAAACCCATTGCGATCAGTATAAAAAATTTCTTCTAACCCTGAAATTTCAGCAGTTCTTTGAAGATTACTATTTAACTTTTGATTTGGTTTGAGTAATTTAGTCGTAGCAAATTTTTGCTCTAATTGAGCGATAGATAACTGATTTAGGTTTAATTCTTGTACTATTTGTTGAGTCTGGATAACTGAATCTAAAGTATTAGAATTGGCAGCAATCAACTCAGTAATCTTGGTTGCATCCACTAGCCTTTGTTGGATAGTTTCTCCAGCAAGCTCTACTTGATCAATTAATTGTTGTTTAATTTCAGCTTGGGCTTTATCCCTAATTAAAAATCGGTATCCAAGTAATCCAGATAAAGTTAAAGTGCCTAACACTGTGGGCAAAATTAAGTACAAAAGACGATTGCGAAGACTTACTCCCCTAGAAACAAGGGGATTTATCTCATCAGTCTCTTGTGATGATCGAGATAGATTTTGAGTCATGAAAGAAACCAAGTAAGTAGTTATGCAAAATGAATTAGATAGGTGAAAATATTGCCATAGTTGTAGTTAGAATCAGCTCACTTTAAACTTGGCGACGCTGGCTTCTAGTTGTTGAGCTACGGTTAATAGTTCTTTAAAGGAATCGGATACTTGCCCAGCTTCAGTGGCGGTTTTTTCGGAGATGGCTGCTACTTGAGTCATGGTTTGAGTTACTACTTCCGAGTCTTGAGACTGTTCTACTGTGGCTTGTGCGATCGCATTTACTAGTTCATTAATCTCATTACTTACATCTGAGATCCGATTCAATGAAGAACGAGTTTCATCTACTAGCTTGGTACCTACTACTACTTGTTCTGTACCAGATTCCATAGCTGCTACTACTTCATTTGTCTCTGACTGAATTTCTGCGACCAGAGACTCGATTTCTGCTGTGGCATTGGCTGATTGTCGAGCAAGAGAACGAACTTCATCGGCAACTACCGCGAAACCTCGCCCTTCTTCTCCTGCGTGAGCTGCCTCAATAGAAGCGTTTAATGCTAGTAGATTAGTTTGATCAGCAAAGTTACTAATCAGGTTAACTACCTTAGAAATTTTCTGAGAAGATTCTCCCAGACGCTTTACTTTCTTGGCAGTTTCAGCTACTGTTTCTCGAATTGCTTTAAATCCATCTACTGTGCGGTTCATTACTTCATCTCCAGCTTTAACGGTATCAGAAGCTTGTTGTACTGCTTGTTCTGCTGCTTCAGCATTAGCTGCTACAGCTTTAATTGAATCCGCCATGGCGGTAATCCGATTAATTGCCGTCATAATTTCTTGAGTTTGTTCTGATGCACCTTGGGCTAACTCTTGAATAGAAACTTCTTTTTCGCTAGTGGTAGTAGATACCAGATTTGCTGCGGTTTTTACTTGAGTTACCAGTTTTCGCAGACTTTCGATGGTCGAGTTATAGGAATCGGCAATGGTACCTATTTCATCTTCTTTAACTTTGGCACGAATGGTTAAATCTCCTTGGCTAACAGGATCGACTTCCATTAATAACTCTAAAGCTCGGCTTTGGAGTTGCTCTTTAGCTTGTCTTTCCTTCTCTTGAGCCATTTGCTGCTGTTCCATGAGACTGGCTTTTTCTAAAGCATTTCCCGACTGGTTAGCAATTTGTAGTAATAAGTCGATTTCTGTTTCTTCCCAGACTCTAGAATCACTACATTGATGGGCGATGAGTAAGCCAATTAATTTGTCCCCCATCTTTATGGGGGTTACCATACTCGCTTTGACTTTAAATGGCTCCAGTTGTTGCAGATGACATTCAGTTAATCCTGCTTGAGATACATCGGATATTACTTGGTATCTTCCCTCTTGATACTTTTCAGTATATTCTTCAGCAAAACAAGGGTCATAAATTTCGGCATTTATCGCTTCAGGAAAGCCAGATTTTACCGATTCTGCTACTACCTTACCTTGCCATTGCTCGTTAAAAGTATAGACAATTACGCGATCGCAGTCTAAGGCATTATGAGCATCTTCAACTACGATATTAAATACTACATCAGGATTGATCTCCTCTCCAATCCTAAAAGCCATTTCTTTCAGAATTCGAGAACGTTTAGCATCTTCTCGTAATTTTGCTTCATTCATTTCAATGGAATCAGCCAAGATATTAAAGGTGCTAGCTAGTAAGCCAATTTCATCATTGGTACGTACCACAGCCCTAGCTTTAATATCTCCTTCCGAGAAATTTTGGGTAACTTGTTGCAACTCCTGAATTGGCTCTGCGATCGCTTTTCCGAGGAAATTAGTTAATAAAACTGTAACTGCTAAAACAATTCCCGCGACAATAATTTGAGTCAGCAAATTTGTCCAGAATAAAGATGTATCTACAGAATTACCATAGACAATTATGGCGATGGGTTCTCCATTATTATTGGTGATAGTTTTAGCTGCCATGGCATAACTTTCACCCTGAATTTTAGTTTTTTGAGTAACGGGTTTCTCCTCATTAGCAACAGAATTTTCTAATAAAGAAGTATCTTCTAAAGGAACAAAAGAACCTGTTTCTGCTGTCTTCAATAAAGAGGTAGCTAAAGTAAACTCTCCTGTTGGTTGACGTAGATAAATTGCTCCATACCCCTTACTCTCAGGGAAAGCTGCTACAGTTTCTGCAACAATGGGTAACTTTTGATTAACAATATCTCCTGAAACTAAAGCCCCAATAATTGTTTGTTTAGTGAGATCTCTAACTGGGGTGACTGTATAGCGAATTAGCGCATCTTGATTCTCCAATCCTTCTGGTAAAGGCGAATTTTCTTGAACCAACTCTGACCAAGAAACTATTTCACTACTTTTAATTTGTTTGCCTTCTACTAATGCTTTGGTAACTAAGCCATTAGGATCAAAAGATTGACCTACTCGATCTTTATTAGCATTAACAATAATTTTTTTATTAGTATCGACAAGAGTGGCATATTCAATATTTATGGCATTAATTTCATTGGACAAAATAGTTTTTACTTGTTGGTATAAATCAGATTCTATTGGTTGATTTTGATTACTTATTTTTGCAATATTAATAATTGCAGCATTATCTGATTGTCCCCTAAAACCAAATCCCATTTGATCGATTTTGATATTGTATTTAATATCTGCAACAGCAAGTTGGGATTCTACTTGCTTAAATTGTTTAGCTTTTAAACTTTGACGCAGAATAAATCCACTCCATGTGACAATTAAAACCAAGGAAGCCAAACTAAAATAGGAAATCAAACTAGTCTTACGACTAATAGGAAGATTATAAATTGTGGTAAGTAGAGAAGCAGCTTTTGTCTTAGACATTTTTAGATATTGTACCTAGTAACTTTTCAAGGTATATAGTTGATCAATAACTGTTAATATTCAAGAATAGACTCTGGAAAATTAATAAACTAATATAAGCAAAAATAAACAATATTTTGTAACTCTAAATTTATTCCAATTTCTTGGGCATAGCAGAAATAATAGCATTACTATTTAATACCAGAATCATTTGCCCTTCTGGACTCATTAAATAGCCTTGTAAAAAAGGAGCTAATTCCAGAGTGACAGCAGAAGCAGGAGGAGATTGAATTAAATCAGGGTTACACCATTCTATGTCTTCAACTTTAGTAATAATTAGCCCTAAATTTACCGCAGAATTTCCTTGTTTTTTACCTTTACTTTCAGAAGAAATAACCACAACACTATAGTTAGTATTATATTTTTGCTGCTGATACCAAGTATGTAAACCAATTAGATGCCCTAAATCTATTGACCAGAGAATTTCACCACGCCAATTATAAATTCCCATAGTCCAAGGTGGCATTTGAGGGATCGGAACAATTTGTCCTAATGGTACTTTTAAAACTTCTGTCACCGACTGCAAGGGTAACATTACTTTAGTGTCTGGTTCTAAATGAAATTTTAAAAATTGTTGTTTTTTTCCCTCCTTAGAAGATAAATCAATAGCTGGGTTGATTAAGTTTAAATTCTTAGTAGAGCTAGACACAATAATTTGGGAGTTAAACTGTTGAGTTTATTGAATAAGTTGCTTGACAGTACGGATTAATTCTTCTTGATCAACTGGTTTGGGAATATAGGCATCTGCGCCCTGTTTTTTACCCCAAAATTTATCCATTTCTGTTCCTTTAGTTGAACAAAGAATGATGGGAATTTTGTTTGTATCTTCTGTTCCTTTGAGTTCGCGACAAATTTCAAATCCACTTCTTCCTGGTAAAACCACATCTAGGAGAATTACATCGGGATTAATATCTTTGATTTTTTCGAGAGCTTCTTCCCCACTAATTGCAATAGAAACATCAATGCCAATTTCTTTGAGACAGCCTGTTAGTATGGCTCTTTCTGTAGCAGAATCATCAATTATTAGAGCGTGTTTCATGAAATTTCCTCAACTAATTTGATACTGAATAAAAGTCAAATGAGATATATTATCGTACTTTTCACTTTACTTAGATACTAAATATTTTGCTCAGTGGAGATATTTATTCATGACATCTATCAGAATTTCTTGGGTAATTGGTTTACTAATAAAATCTGTAGAGCCAACCATTCTGGCTCTAACGCGATCAATAATTCCATCATTACCTGTGACAATTACAATAGGTGTATTCTTGAAAAAAGAAAGCTTGCGTAATTGAGTACAGATTTCGTAGCCATTAGTATTAGGCATTACCAAATCTAAAAAGATTAAATCGGGTTTGCGACTTAACAAAACTGCGATCGCTCTCAAGCCGTCCATTTCCGACACGAATTGATACCCAGCAGAAGTCACAACCTGTTCCATTGTTTGACAGATAGCAGGACTATCATCAATACAGGCAATTAGAGTACGATGAGGAGCAATATTTTTCGACAATTTTTTGGCGATAGGACTAGAAATAGGAGGTGTCATATCGTCAAGAGCCACTAGTTGCACTAAACCTAATTGCACGTAAGGCAGCAAAGAGCGAGTTACAGTTACAATATCTCGCTTCATTCGTACGCTGAGGTCTCGCAAACTTTGTTTTCCATCGAGCAGTTGACTAAGATTTTGATAGATTTGGGGAGAAGTTCTCTTTTTCAAAGCTTCTGGTTGACGAATTATAGGAGCCATATCTGGTGACCTATCAGCTATTTTGGCTGCCTGCCAAGCTTGCCAGAGTTTATTGGCTTCAGAAATAACTTGGTCTGGTTCAATCAAAACTAACCTGGTAGATAATAAATTATCTTTAACAGTTTCACAGACGACTTCCATTGCTTGAGTAATATCAAACAATATCTCAACTACGGTAGCTTTGATAATTCTTGTAGCTTGTTCAGGGGTAATTTTCTTTTGATCAATCCAAACCGAAAGTAATTTATATTCCCAAGAAACACGGCATTCCTCTTCTTTAACAGAAGTTAATTCTGCTTGAATTTCATTAAAATGAGCTAGTCGTTCAGGACAATAAGCTACCAGATGTCTTCTCCAACGTCTTACTGGATGCAGCCCCCCAGTAGCATAAATAATTCGACCCAAATATAGATAAATTGTCCAAGAAATTTCTTGAGATTTATCTATCCCTCTAGACAAAGCAGGATTGCTAGATAGTTGTTCATCAGAAACAACTAATTGACCACTAAACTTGGCACTTTTAATGGAGTCAAAAAATTCTGTTTGTTTAGCTGAGGTAAATTGTTGAATTCGGGTACGAGTATGACTAGTTCCATTTTTGGCAGTCGTCATTACTGGATTCCTATAGATATAAAAACAGTTAAGGATAAATATTATCCTCATATTTAGAGTTCCCAAAAATCTGGGAAAAATTCTACTGAATTGAAGAGATACTTTTTTTATTTCTAGTTATAGAGATGCTGGCAAATATTGATTGAGAATATCAAGTATGGATTTGGTTTCAGCTGATTTAGAAAATAGTTCTGAACATCCTGACATCTTAGCTTTTACCCGATCCAGGGGATTAATGTTCTTCCCAAAAAGAATAATGGGAGTTTCCTTAAAACAATCAATTTGTTTTAGTTGGGAACACAATTCATAGCCATTTATCCCTGATAGTTCAATATCAATAAAGATAATATCTGGTTTGCGGTCTAGCAAAACAGCGATCGCATTTAAAGGGTCTGTATCGCTTATTAGTTTATATCCTGAACCTTTAATAATTTGTGCCATTATTTTAGACATCAAAGGGTTGCGATTAACATAAGCAACTAATTTTTCTGGAGAAGTTGTAGATTCAGATTGAGTTGGTGAGGGGTTTAATTTTTCTGGAGGGGATGATGATAGAGAAGATAGGTCTTGAACAATAGAATTATGATTAGGTACAGCAAGGGGTAGAGGAATATCAGGGATTTCTGTAAATTCTAGAAACTTTAGTTTAATATGAGGCATGATTAAACGGGCAATAGTGAGAGGATTAGTTTTTCTTTGAATCGCTAAATCCCTTAAACTATGCTTTCCTGTCAATAATCTAATTAATTTGGTATAGGTTTTTTCTGAAGCGTGTTGTTGTAGTTCTTCAAGGCGAACAATTGCTGGTGCTAAATTAGGACTAGTCACTGCTAGATTAGCTTCTTTCCAAGTTTGCCAGAGTTTCCAAGCTTTAATAATTTGTTGCTCAGAATCGATCAAAACTAGTTGTTGAGAACCTAATTCTGCTTGAGGTTTGAGATAGTAATTAGCCTGTCCTGCTTGAGAAATATCAAAAAGTATCTCGGTAATATTACCCCGAATAACTTGATTGGCTTGTTCTCGATGGACTTTTTGTTGAGCAACCCAAAAATTTAGTAGTTCATAGTCCCAACTGATGTTGATTGTTTCAAATATTTCAGGTTTAATGCTTTCTAATTCTTGTTGTAGTTGAGAGGCGATTTGAGGAAGATAGGATACGAGATTTCTGCGCCATCTTCTAACATTGTGTATTCCTCCTATAGCGTGAATAATTCTTCCTACATAGAGAAAGAAAACCCATTTTTGCTCTTGATTGACTTCTTGGATATGTAATTGACCACTAAAATGTTTTTCCTTGAGCTTCTGAAATAAACTAATCTGCGCTGAAGCGGAAAAATCCTTAATTAGTATGACTTCAGAGTTTGATTTAGCGGTCATCTTGATATATTTACTTAGGTCTTATTAAGTACGGTGAGCATTTTAATCCAGCTTATAGTGACAATGTTAACATAGGGAATCGAAGGCTGTAAGAACTGCTAAATTTGAGTTATCAAGGTAAAATCAGCTAAAAAAAGGGAGGGTATTAGATTAGCTTCAATAATACTCTCCCTTTCTTTTTTCGTTACTTGTTATCTAGAACAATTGTGATTCAGCCTTGTCTTATTTAACGATTACTTTGCCTACCATACCTGCACCACGATGAGGTTCACAGTAGAAGTCGTATTCTCCAGCAGTAGTGAAAGTGGTTTCATAGGATTCACCAGGAGAGAATACTAGTTGTTTGTGAGATTTGACGCTGTCATTGTCAAATACTACGTTATGGGGAGACATTTTGTTGTTAACCCATTTAACAGTGTCTCCTTCCTTAATCTCGATAGTGGAAGGTTCAAACATTAACATTCCAGTATCTGAACCCATTTTGACTTCGTAAGTAGCTGCAAGAGCAGGATTAGCACTAAAGAGACAGCTAGTAATAACTAGAGCCAAGGCGGATAGTAATAAACTTATTTTTTTTGCCATTGTTTTGAGTCAAACTCGCTATATGAATACTTTTTCCATTGATAGTTGAGGAACACTTGGGAGTTAAATCTCCTTAAGATTCAGCTAAATCTCTTAAAATTGGAGAATTTAGATACTTTTGGTTCCTCTAGTTATTCTACTACAGAAGTTTGACGACTTGTCAAAGTTAATTTTTGAGTTTTGATCAAAAAAGTTGGGTTTGAGGTTGTAAGCTAATCCAAATCTAACTTTAGCAATCCTCAATCAAATTGGAGAATCTTTAATTTCAAAGTTGACGGATTACTAGTTTGACAATTTGTCTTTTGACCAAAATAACAAATTCAACTAAAAATCAGTTGATGGATTTAATTAATCATCTTAGAGAGGAGAAATCATGTTCAAAAAAATTTTCTTAGCATTATTTGCTTGCATCACATTGGCTTTTGCTAGTTTTTCTGGCACTGCCTTAGCAGGTGATGCTGCTAGTGGTGCAGGTGTTTTTAATGCTAACTGTGCAGCTTGTCATGCTGGGGGTAATAATGTAGTTAATGCTGCTAAAACCCTAAAAATAGATGCTTTGAAAGCAAATGACAAGTATTCTATTGAAGCTATCAAATATCAGGTAACTAATGGTTATGGTGCTATGCCTGCTTTTGGTGGTAAATTAACTGCTGAACAGATTGAGGATGTTGCTACTTATGTACTTTCTCAAGCTGATAGTGGTTGGTAGAAACATTTATAGCATTAGGTAAATAAGGTTAGAACACATAAATCATCCAGGGATATAAGTCTTGTGTCCCTATGGTCAATAATCTCCAATCAACAAGGATTTTACTTGGGGGTTGGAGATTATTTTGTGGAACAATGATAGTAGATAGTAAATTAAGGTTTAATATGGATCGGGGAAAAATAGTGGCGATTGTTACAGGGGCGATATCAGTGCTTATTGCGATCGCATATTTATTAGTTGTATTATTATTAGACTCAAGGGGTGAAATGATTCCTGCCCCTATTGATCAAATAAGTTACCGAATTATTAGTTATGTATTATTGTAAAGATGTTGATCTAGGAAGACTTGATGGCAACAATCAGATTGATGCACGCTAAACTTCATCGGGTAACGGTAACAGAAGCCAATGTTAATTATGTTGGCAGTATTACTATCGATCCTGATTTAATGAACCAGGTGGGAATATTGCCCTTGGAAGAAGTGGATGTAATCAATCTCAACAATGGGAAACGTTGGTCAACCTATGCTATTCCTGGGGAGAAAGCAGGTACAGGGGAAATTTGCCCTAATGGTGGTGCTGCACTGTTGTGCCAGCCAGGAGATTTATTGATTATTATTGCCTATGAGACACGCGACCGGGCTACAGTAATGAAAGAAGGACATCAAGCTCAGGTCGTCGTTGTTGATCAAAAAAACCGTCCTCAAGATTTAATTAGGCAAAATTTAATTCCTCAAGGAGAAGGAGTACAATTAAAATCTACTTCTTACAACCATTCAAGTTACTCACCAAGGTAAGCTTCCAATACATCGGAATTATTTTGAATTTCCTCAGGTGTGCCATCAGCTAAGTTAGTACCTTCTGCTAGTACCCAAACGCGATCGCATAATGACATAATTACGTCCATATTATGCTCAATAATTAGGAAAGAAATACCTTGTTGATTC
>JASJDB010000225.1 GCA_030065315.1 Xenococcaceae cyanobacterium MO_167.B52
GCTTTTAGTTTTAGAAGTGCTGAAACTGAGATAGATAATAATTTAAGAAGGGGTAAAAGATTAGATTTATCAGAGGAATTAGGCAGCATAATTCTATGGGTAGAGTTGCAAAATACTGATTCAATAGAAAAGATTATTACTTTACAGCTTTATCCCCTAAATAGCGATTATTTACCCGAACAAATCCAACTGCAATTGTTAGATGATTCTGATGCAGTGTTTGCTACAGCAACAGCTACAGATAGTGACAACTATCTGCAATTACAAATTCATGGCGCGCCAGGCGAAAGATTTAAGGTAGAAATAGTAGCAGGTAATAATATTTTGAGAGAAGAATTTATTATTTAGGTTTTTAATTAGGTTTCAACAACTTGGGAATTACTACCGTATCGGGAATAACCTCAATCCAAACTACTGCACCACAAGGTAAGGGGTTGTTTGGCTGATAAACTATTTGACATTCACCTTTAATTTCTGCTGCGTGGCAATAGATTTTACGACTACCTTGTCTGATGGTAATTACGGGCTTATTCTTCTTATTTTTGCGGTTACTGTCTATCGCAGGTTTATTGACGTGGATTAGAGTTGATTTCTCACAAAGTCTTTTTCTCCAAGTTCCTCTTAGACCCCGACCTCGCCTTTCAACTTTCGGTATGCCTTTATAGAGTGGAATTTTCCAGACTCTCCCCTTTTTTATTGCTCCTTTAATTCGATTTTGTTGAAGCAATACTTTAACTCTAGATACGGAAATATTTAGGAGAAATGCTGCTTCAGTTGTTCCTACTATATTCATTGGTTAAAGCAAGTTGTAATATATCGCCATATTACATAATTGTGTCATTAAATATAAATGTCTGAGTAATTTTTGTTTAAAAAAGAGATAAATATTGGTCGAGCCAGATTTACAATAAATCAGCGATCGCTTATGGTTAGAAAATTGGGATATACTATTCTTTGCGGGACATAGTACCAGTGAAGCAGACACTACAGGAAAGATTTATCTCAATCCTACTGAAAGTATGACTGTGGAACAGGTGACATTCTCCCGACGCTGAATCAAAGATTACAGCGCGGGCTTCCCAACATTACTGCTAGGCGTTGCTATCCTACGCCACTTATCTAGGCAGAATGCCCCCGACAGCCCGACTTGATAGCCAATTTCTTTCCCCCAGAGTCCCTGGGTACTATGTTTTTCTATACCTCGGTTGCATATCTCTTGTGCTGAGGCTAGATCTCTGTCTACTGGTTCATACACTCCATAGCCACATTCATGGCAAATATGAAATCGGTCGGATAGCTCTTTTCTGACTTCAGAACGGCAATTTGGGCAGCATTGCGATGTTCCACGATGATCGACTTCATCTACGAATACTCCTCTGCGTTTTCCTACATATTTGAGTATTTGCCTGAACTGACCAAAAGCAGCATCTAAAGTATGTTTGCCCAAGAAGCCTTTAGCCATAATTCGGAAATCACAATCTTCTAGAAAGATTGTATCTGCCATGTCACAAAGTTTATGAGCCAATTTGAACTGATAATCTTGGCGCTGCCAAGCAATATGATTGTGCATCGCCTCTACTTTCTTTCTGGCTTTTTCATAGTTAGCAGAACGTTTAGTTTTCTTTGACAGTCGCTTTTGCAGCACTTTCAGCCTACGGTAGCTCTGGCGCGAAAACTTACTTGGTCGCTCCACATAGTTGTCTGATGTACAAAGATAAGAAAGTAGCCCAACATCAACTCCGATACAATGCCCGTGTGGTGTTGGTTCTGGTACTTCAATATCCGACTGAATAGCTACAACAGCAAGCCATCCTTTAGCTTTTTTGAGAATTCTTACCTGTTTGACCACAAAACCGTCAGGTATTGGTCTATGCAAGTTAATTGGAATTAGTCCTAGCTTTGGTAATTTTATTTGCCACCCAGTTATGGGGTTAGCTTTGAACTGAGGAAATAGCATTGATTTCATCTGTCCAAATTTCTTGAATCTAGGAAACCCGTAACCACGTTTCTGAAAGAAATCCCAAGCGTCATGCAATCTTCTAATGTTGGTTTGAAGTACTTGAGAAGGTACTTGCTTGAGTCGTGGAAATTTTTTCTTAGCTTTGGGCAAGTTGTTTTGCTGTTGATGGTACCCAGGAAATGGATAATCCGCACTCATAATGTATTCAGATTCCCAACTACACCTATCTATTTGGCACTTACGAGACGCTATCCAATCTTTTAGTTCTCGAAGTGCGTAGTTGTAAGATGCACGACAAATATCAAGCCACTCCGACAGAGACTCTTGTTGTTGAGCATCTGGATAAATTCGATAGGTATAGTTTAGTATCATAAAATGATCATACCATAATTTAAATTTGTGGTAAATAGCCGTTTTTAGGTACATCGAGTACCATAAAAACGGCGCGGGGAGTCCATGTATCCCTCAGAGGTTAAATTTAATTGAGAGTTCCTGTTCTAACTCGGAATCTCAAACTTTTTGTTACAGAATAAAAATATTATTTCTCCCCGTTGGAATTTCCGATCTACAGTTAAAACAAAGGAAATTTATCATTTAAACCAGATAAAATGAGAAGATGAGTCAGAATTCTCAAGAGTCCTCGCAACCTTTCATCGCCATCTCCAAGCGTACTTTTTTGATCATTACGGCAGTTATTTTAGCGATCGCATTATGGCTGGTTTCGCCTTTTTTGATTCATCGCTATCCGATTAAATATGCCAATATCGACGAGCATTTTCGTTATGGTTCAATCGGTGGAGAAGATTCTGATGGTATTCCCTACTGGATTGTTAAGGTAATGCCTACTGTCTTTGCCGATAAACTCCCAGGTGAGGGATTAACTTCCCTGGGATTTATTCAAGAGCCAGATCATGAACTTCCGATTAGTTTTGTGCGTTCGACTAATTCTTTGGGTATTGAGGTAATTACCCAAAACTGTGCTACTTGTCATGTGGGAATTTTGCGAGAGAGTGCGACGGATAAAAATCGGAAAATTATCTCGGCAATGCCTGGAATTACGGTAAACTTACAAGGTTTTATTCGTTTTCTGACCGAAAGTGCTGCTGATGAGCGATTTTCCGCAGATCACTTAATGCCCTATATCAATGCAGCAGGAGCAAATTTTAATCCTTTAGAGAAGCTAGTTTATCGTTTTATTGTGATTCCTCGAACTAGAGAGGAACTTTTGCGACAGCGTCATGACTTCTCTTTTATGGACAAACAACCTCTCTATGGTCCAGGAAGAGTTGACACTTTTACTTCCTATAAAACCCGTCGCTATGGTTTTCCTGTCGAGAAATTAGCGGATACAGAATTAGATGGTATTGCGGATTATCCCAGTATTTGGAATCAAGCACCCAGACAGAATCTAAGTTTACATTGGGATGGCAATAATAATGATGGAAGTGAGCGCAATCGCACCGCAGCTTTAGCCTTAGTTGCTCCCACAACAATTGATTTTGATTCCTTAGAAAGGCTGCGAAATTGGCTGATGGATTTAGAAGCACCAAAATATCCCTATGAAATAGATTATGCTTTAGCTCAAAAAGGTAAGCTGATTTTTGATAATTATTGCGCTAGTTGTCATACAGAGACAGGAGGAAGGCTGGGAGAGATTATCCCCATTGAAGAAATCAAAACTGATCGGGGGAGGATGGATTCTTATACCTATGAGTTAGCCTCCAATCAAAATTTAACCTTTAGCGGAATTACTTATCAAGGAATTGATCAAAGATTTTCCCACTTCAAAAAAACCCACGGCTATACCAATAGTTTGTTAGATGGAATTTGGCTGCGATCGCCATATCTCCACAATGGCTCTGTTCCCACCTTAAGAGACTTACTACAAAAACCCGAAGCTAGACCTAAGACTTTCTATCGTGGTTACGATGTTTTTGACCAAGAAAACGTTGGTTATGTCAGTAACGTTGGGGAAGAAAATGGAAAACAATTCTTTTTCTACGATACAGAACTTCCTGGTAATCACAACACAGGTCATCTTTATGGTACTGATTTAGCCAGTAATGACCAAGATGCCTTACTGGAATATTTAAAAACACTCTAACTATTACTTGGTCAATTGTCTCCCCTGCTCCCTTGTCTTATCTAAACCCATGTCATCTTCAGAAACACAGCCTAAACCCTGGAAAAAACTGCTGATTATCTTAGCTATAAGCATCTTAGTGATCGCGATCGCTTTTACGGGATGGTATAGTTTAGCTCGTAGAACACCCCTTACTACCTACGATACTCCAGAAGATCATTTCAAATATGCTTCTATTGGCACAGAAGCAGTTAATGGTATTCCCTACTGGATTTGGGTGGTTTTACCCCGTTTATTCCCTGAAAAGCTGACAGATTCTGGTGGTTACACTTCCTTGGGTTTAACCTGGGAAGAAGGTCGAGAAATGCCGATTGGTCTGACCAAAGAAAGTATTGGCATTGCTCGTGTGGGAATCAATTGTGCTATCTGTCATGTAGGCACAGTTAGGAAAACACCCCTAAGTAATCCTTCTTTTCTTCTTGGTGCTCCCAGTAACAAGTTTGATGTGCAACGCTATGTTCAGTTTTTCTTTGAATGTGCTAACGATCCACGCTTTACTCCAGGGTTTATCTTGCCAGAAATTGAATATAACCATCATCTGTCACTATTGGAAAGTGCTTTTTATCGTTACATTATTATTCCCAGAACTAAAAACACCTTATTAAAGCAAGAAGAAGCGTTTCAATGGATGAATAATCGCCCTGACACTGGTTCAGGTAGAACCGATATGAACCCTTTAAAAATTCAGGTTTTAAATTTACCCGATGATGGGTCAGTAGGCAGTACAGATATTATGGCGATTTGGAATCAAAAACAACGAGAGGCTTTTTATTATCATTCTGATGGCATTAATCCTGATTTAACCGAAGTAGTGTTAAGTAGTGCTTTAGGTACGGGAACAACTCCAAAAGAGATTAATTTAGCCAGTCTGGAACGTATCCAAGAGTGGTTGCAAGAATTACCACCACCAGCTTATCCTTTTGCGATCAATCTGGACTTAGCCGAACAGGGAGAAAAAGTTTTTGAGGCAAATTGCGCCAGTTGTCATGGTTTAGACTCAACTCGACGAGGTCAAGTTCTTCCCCTTGAAGAAATTAACACCGATCCTAATCGTGCCAACCATTGGACTCAAGCAGCTAGTGACGGCATGAATAATTATGCTACAAAATATCCTTGGGGTTTTAATCAGTTTCGCGATACCGATGGCTATGTTGTGCCTGCTTTAGATGGCATCTGGGCAAGAGCCCCCTATCTCCATAATGGTTCAGTTCCCTCTCTCAAAGATTTATTAACCAAACCTAGCGATCGCCCTAAGCAATTTTATCGTGGTTATGATGTTTATGACCAAAAAAATGTTGGTTTTGTCTCCACAACAGAAGCAGCTACAAAATCAAGCTTTTTATTAGACACTACAATCCAAGGTAACGGAAATAGTGGACATGATTTTGGTACTGATTTAAAGTTAAGTGATAAAAATGCTTTATTAGAATATTTGAAAACTTTGTAAGGTTAACAAAGGTAATTTTTATTGACAGTATTAGTCTTGAAATATTGTGAAGAATACGTTGATTGAACTAGAAAAAAGCCATTTGCTTAATATCAATTTTAACCTCTCACTTCTTTTTGGAGCTAATGATTTTGGGCGACAAAAGCCCTTTTTCTCTTTCCCCTCTAACTTGATAATAATAATTTATTAACTCGTTAGCAGCAGTTGAATTAGGGGCAAGTTTTAACAAAGTATTAAGGAGTTGTTTTGTCTTCTTACCCTCTGTCCCTGAAACAAGTTTAATTCGGCAACGATATTCTATCTGTCGTTTGAGGACTTGGTAATTATCAGGTGCTAAAACAATAGCTTGATTCAAGATTTTTTTTGCTTGGTCGTACCATACATTATCGATCGAATCAAGATTTTTTCTTGCTTCTTTTTGCCTTTTTTCCTGATTTAAAAAGTTGAGATTTGATGGCAACTGAGTATTCCCGTTTCCTAATGCTAGGAGAGCATCATAAATATTAATCAAGGCAATAATATCATCAGGATAGCGGGATAAAATAGCCTCAAAGGCTTTCAAGGCATCAATGTTATTTCCGATTGACCTCTGAACTTGTCCCAATGCTAACCAGTGGGAGGGGTTATCAGGTTCAAAGGTAGTAGCTGAGGAGAAGGCTTTAAGAGCTTTGGGAAAGTTATGACGACAGACTTCTATTAAACCAATAATATGAGATTGAGTCGCCATATTAGATTGAGTATTATTCGATAATGCTGGTGAAGAAAATTGGAGACTAGAAACCAATGACAAAGAAGTTTCATATAGCTCTATGGCTTCCTTTTCTCTTCCCATTAATTGTAAAATCTTCCCTAATTTTAATTGCACTGGAATTAATTGGGATTGTCGCTCAATAACTTGGCGATATTCCTCAACAGCTTTGAGCCACTTGCCCATTCCGTAAAGCAAATCGGCTAATTCTAATCGTTTTTTCCATCCAGATGGATATCGCTGCACATACTTGGTTAATGTTTTCAGTTTTTGCTCTTCTCTAACTGGCTTTTCAGCTAAGACTAAGTTAATATTTATCTCTATCCCTGAAGGTTGGGATAAGTTTACCAAGCGCATGAAAGTTTTTCTAGACATAAAGCTGTTACCTCATAATTAATAACTTGTATAGGATATTTCTTAATAATTGGAACTGAAGAATAGGACAATTCTGGTTTTTCAATTGGAAATGCCTTAGCAGCAAAATTCCTCTCAGTTTCATCTTTTAAAGTGTTATTTACTCCAGAAAAATACTTATTTAATTGGTTTTGCAAAATGGTTCTCCCCTGTTGAATTCTTTTATAAACGCTATTCTTGGAAAGGATTAATTTTTTTGCTATATCTGAGTAAGACATTTGGTAGTAGCATAGAAGAATCATAGGCTCTTGTAATCTGGGAGGAAGAGCATCAATTGCACGACGGATGTAAATTTTTAGTTCCTGACGAAGAATAGCTGATTCGGGAGAATCTGAATTAGAAGCAATAATTTCCGAATCTGTCACTGTGATTGCATCCATATTTTCCGTATTCTTTGCTCTTCTTTGGCGTTCTCGATGGATATCAACACAGAGATTATGAGTCATACGAGTTAGCCAGGCTTTGAGATTCGTAATTTTTGAGGCGTAGTTAGGTAATTTCTCCCAGGCTTTAAGTCTGGCTCGACTTAGGGCTTCTTCTGCATCCGTGTTATTACCCCCCATCCACATTTGACAACGACAGTAAAGATAATCTTGGTGAGGTAGCCATAATTGCCAAAAAGCATGGCGATTTCCTTCAGCAATACTTTGTAATAAAATTTGCTCTTTTGACTCTGTTTCTGTTTTTAGTATGTCTTTTTTCAACTGAATAGAGCTTTTTTGATAAGTAGTCAGCTGAGCATTATAAGAAGCTGAGGTTAGCATGATTTCGTCCTTGATTATATTTTTTAAACCAAAAAAGTGGTAGATTAATGCTGAATTAATCACAATAAAATACATTTTAAAATTAAGTTGTTTGAAGTAAAAAAATAACCTATTGCTTTAATATTTTATTTATTTTTACTTTCAGAAGATATTAAAAATAAAATACAGAAAAGATTTATTTTTTTTTATTTGATTGTTCTATATTTTTTCTGTTTCTTATATCTATTAAGATAAAATATCTTGCCAGAAAATTTCAATCTCTAAAACTAATAAGTTTTTAATCAATAAAAAAGAGCCAAAAATTAGTAAAAACTAATATATTCACCCTAGATATCAAGAAAATTAATGGGATAGCATCTTAATTTTTTATGAGATTTTTATGAGATTTTTATTAGAGAGGTACAAATTTATGGGTAAAGAATTTATTTTTCTCTCTCTGGGAAAAATTCTCAGTAATTTTGCCTAAAATTTTGAGTAAAATATTGATAATAACAAAAACATTATTATTATAAAATTTGTTATGAGTTTAGAGCCGATCCTTGATGTTCTCAATAGGCAATTGTTCGACTTTGACAATCATTGTCTCAATTCCACTGAAATTTTAGTTCTGCAAGGCATATGGAACAATCAGACCTATAATGAAATTGCCCAACAGGAAGGTTATAGCACTAGTTATTTTTCCAATGTTGTTGCTCCAGAGTTGTGGCGACGACTCTCTAATCTCACAGGAAGGCGAGTGACGAAGAAAAACTGTCGGGTCATACTACAGTCTTATATTTCGGCATCAACCACATCAGTAAAAAGCTTATCTAAACAACTATTAGGGAACTCATTCCCTAATCTTCAACAGCCTAGTTCTCCTGTTTATCCCTGTGGTGCAGTACCCCTCAACTCTCCCTTTTACCTTGAACAACCCTCTCTGGAAACCCAAATTATTGAAGAAATTACCAAACCCGGTGGTTTAGTGCGGATAAAAGCCCCTCAAGAAATGGGAAAAACATCTCTATTATTGAGAATTTTAGATACTTGTGAACAACAGTTAGGCTACCAAACTGTTAGTTTGAACTTACAGAAGGCTGACCAAATTATCCTACAGGATATAGAACATTTTTTGCGTTGGTTATGTATAAATTGCGCTCGTAAACTCGGACTTAAACCCAAGTTGGATGACTATTGGGATGAAGATCTTGGAAGTAAAATGAGTTGGACAATTTATTTTGAAGAGTATATTTTAGAGGAAATCGAGAGTCCGCTTGTCCTCGCCTTGGATGAAGTTAACCAGGTTTTTGAACATCCTCAAGTAGCTGAAGATTTTTTACCTCTCTTGCGTTCCTGTTATGAAGAAGCCAAGAGACTTCCTCTCTGGCAAAAGCTTCGCTTAATAATCGTTCATTCCACTGAAATTTATGTTTCTCTTCAGCTAGAACAATCTCCTTTTAATATTGGATTACCGATTGATTTAGAGGGTTTTAGTCAAGAGCAAGTACAACAGTTGGCTCGACAATATGGATTAAACTGGATAAAGGAACCAGAAATTAAACAATTAATAGAATTAGTTGGAGAACATCCTGCCTTAATTAATCTAGCACTTTATCAAATCAGTCAAGAAAAAATAACCATTAAGCAATTACTAGCAACTGCGGCGACGACCACTGGTATTTATTCCCATCACTTACAGCGTCATTGGGTAACATTGCAAGAACAACCAGAATTATCTATTGCTTTTCAAAATGTTTGTCAAGCAACTGAACCTGTTTTCGTAGATCCAATTATTGCTTATAAGCTCAACAGTATGGGCTTAATTCATTTAGCAGGAAATCAAACAATTGTCAGTTGCAGATTGTATCGGGAATATTTTGAGAGTCAGTGGAAAAAAA
>JASJDB010000226.1 GCA_030065315.1 Xenococcaceae cyanobacterium MO_167.B52
GCAATTGTGATTGCTGCTTTGTCTGGTATCTGGTTACTAGCAGTGGTTACAGTAAGTCTAATTATTGGTACAGCTTATTCCTTACCCCCATTACGCCTCAAGCAATTTCCCCTATTTGCTGCATTGTGTATCTTGAGCGTACGAGGAGTTGTTGTTAACTTGGGCATTTTTTTGCACTTTACCCAAAAGTTTCAAGGCACAGAATTACTCAATTTTAATATTGAGATACTAACATTATTTATTCTTTTATTTACTATTGCGATCGCAATTTTTAAAGATGTTCCCGATCTTGAAGGAGATAAAAAGTTTAATATTTCTACTTTTACGCTGATTCTAGGCAAATCAACAGTATTTAATATCTCCCGTGGTGTAATTACGATCTGTTATTTAGGAATGGCAGTAGCGGGAATTATTGGTTTGAATGGAATTAATTCCAGCTTTTTTATCATTTATCATCTAATTCTTTTAGGATTACTTTGGTGGCGGAGTAGAGCAGTAGATTTAGCAGAAAAAAGAGATATCAGCAGTTTTTATCAGTTCATTTGGAAACTATTTTTCCTAGAGTATCTTCTATTCCCTCTGGCTTGCTTTGTTTAAAAAAAACAATAAAAACCTGAAACACCTGAAACAAAGGTGAGTTAGACAAGGCTCAAAACTTAAAAACTTATGACAATTTAGAGCGTTTCTTGGACTCATGAGGTACACCTAACACCTGCCCTGACCGACGGGAATGCTAAAGCATACCGCTTCGAGACCGAAGGGAATCCTTTAGGGCATATCCTTTAGGGTTGCCATCTGCCTCCTGCCTCAAAACCAAAAACTATGTACCTCACCAGTATGAGAACTGCTATATATGTTAGATGTTTCAATGCCTTATTCTTTCGTTGAAAAAATCCTAACTACTAACTACTAACTAAGTACCTAAGCATAATTATTTACACATTAGATACTCTTCTATTGCCTATTGCCTCTCCCAACTATGTAATTAATTTTCCGCAACTACTTACTAACTACTAACTAACGTTATGCAAACTCCTCATAGTGGTTATCACTGGAATCAAAAGACAAGAAATTATTTTGAAGGATGGTACTTTCGCCTCACATTGCCTGAAATTAATCAAAGCTTTGCTTTTATGTACTCCATTGAAGATCCTATTGGTGGAGAATCCAATAGTGGTGGTGCAGTACAAATATTAGGAATAGACGAAGCTTATCTTTGTCGTACTTTTCCCGATGTTCGAGGATTTTGGGCGAGTTATACTGCTTTAGGTTTAGGACATTGGGGTAAAAATAATTGCTTACAAAAGCCTCAGTTATTATCCCCGAAAGAATTTAGGACTTACATCAAAGAAGGATATCAAGCAACCGCAACTTTAAACCAAGGTTCTATTTATGATCCTAGTAATAATAGATATTGTAGTTGGGAATATCATAATAAACTCATATATGGTTGGGGGAATCCCTTTCATACTCAAAAAGCCACGGCTGGTTGGCTTTCCTATCTCCCTATCTTCGATCCTGGATGGCAAATTTTAATGGCTCATGGTTTAGCAACTGGGTGGATAGAGTGGGAGAAAGAAAGATATCAATTCACTAATGCACCAGCTTATAGCGAAAAAAACTGGGGTACTTCTTTTCCTGAAAAATGGTTTTGGCTAAACTGTAATAGCTTTACTAACGAATCTGATTTGGCTATTACTGCTGCTGGTGGAATCAGAGAGGTACTATGGTGGCAAGAAGCAGTAGGAATCATTGGTATTCATTATCAAGGAAAGTTCTATGAATTTGGTTCTGGTCATGATCAAGTTAAGTGGCAAATTCAACCTTGGGGAGAATGGCGTATGGAAGCCCATAGAGGAGATTTTAGGGTCAGTATTATAGGTACAACGTATTTATCAGGTAACTATGTGCGAACCCCTACAGCCCAAGGTTTAATATTTAATTGTCGGGATACAACTCAAGGACAGTTACATTTAGAGTTATCCTATTCTGGAAAAACTATTCTCAAAGCTGATAGCTGCAATGCTGGTTTAGAAATAGGTGGGAAATCTTGGAACTCAGGTTGGACAAATTAGTACAATATTGTCTTTTAAATCTGTCAATAATCACCACAAAAGCGATCTCTTTGAGATCGCTTTTTAGTAAGTTTAAGAGTTTACAGAGATAAATAGCAAACCCCAAAACTGATATTGATGCTTAATTTTCCTCGATAAAACCTAAATTTTAGGAATTAAGGATGAAATAGAAGATCGGGATACATATTATTAAATACGATTAGCCATACAGCAGTTACAGCTAACCATACAAAAATGATTACAGGAGCCAAAGAAAGAAATTTGAGTAAATTGTCCATAAATGATTCTCCAACAGTGTCAATTAAAATTCACTGAGTTAACTAAACTATTTGAGTTGTACTAAAAATAGTGTTAACTAGCGGGGGGAAATGGGGATTTCAGAATCTTTAGCCGTTAATTTTCCAGTAGAAAATTCACCGAAAGCTAATAGAGGCCAAGCACCAGCAGAAATCATACTTTTAACTGCTAGAGGAAGATCTAGAATAATTTCTTTCATTTCTGCATTTTTCTCATCACGGATAGCAATTAAGTAGGAACGACCTGCCCACCCAATACAGCCAGTAATATAGATAAAGAGAACACCAGGAATGAAGAAATCACCCATATGAGACCAGCGACCATCTACAATTAGGTGAGGATAGCCTTCAGGACCACAAAGAGCCTGACTATAACGCTCTGCCCGTTTTGCACCAGAATCTGGATCAGCAGTAGTATTTAAATAACTTTGGGATTTCTGTTGGAAAGCAGGTGTATCTGCACAAAGAGTTAGTCCAGCTACATCTTCGGCAGATGCAGATGGAGCAAAATTGAACCAAAGGGTAATTACAAGAATTAAAGCAAACAATCTTCTCATGGATTTGTTTCCTTTCGTTTTAGGAGATAATAAGGTTGCTACAAAAGCGTCAATACGATGGTTGGATATGATCGGAAGAACCAATCATTCTCCACCGTCAAAATTTCTTTTGGACGCTAAAAAACTTTACTCGTTTACATTTAACTTATAAGAGTAAAGCTTCGATAAAGAAATTTATTCTTCTAGATAAACTTATCAAACGATGGCAACAATTTTAGCAATCGAAACAAGTTGTGACGAAACAGCAGTGGCTATTGTAAAGAAACGTCAAGTTTTAAGTAGTATTGTATCTTCCCAAATCGATTTACATAGTATTTACGGTGGTGTTGTTCCTGAATTAGCATCCCGCCAACATTTAGAAGCAATTAATATTTGTTTAGATCAAGCTATGACAGAAGCAGCAATAGAATGGCAGGATATTGATGCTGTGGCAGCTACTTGCACTCCTGGTTTAGTAGGTGCTTTGTTGGTGGGAGTTAGTGCAGCAAAAACTTTGGCAATGATTCATCACAAGCCATTTTTAGGGGTGCATCATCTAGAAGGGCATATTTATGCTTCTTATTTGAGCCAACCCGATTTAAAACCACCTTTTATCTGCTTACTAGTTTCAGGCGGTCATACCAGTATGATTGAGGTTAAAGATAGTTTTCAATACCAAATGCTGGGTACAACCAGGGATGATGCAGCAGGAGAAGCTTTTGATAAGGTAGCGCGATTGCTAAATCTGGGTTATCCAGGAGGACCTATTATTGATAAATTGGCAAAATCAGGAAATCCTAAAGCCTTTAAGTTACCAGAGGGCAGAATCTCTCTTCCAGAAGGGGGATATCATCCCTATGATTCCAGTTTTAGCGGACTAAAAACCGCAGTGTTGAGACTAGTGCAGAAGTTAGAAACTCAAGGAGATATTCCTGTAGTAGATATTGCAGCCAGCTTTCAAGCTACAGTAGCTAAAGCTTTAACTAAAAAAACAATTCAATGTGCTTTAGATTCTGGAATTAATACTATTACGGTTGGGGGTGGTGTGGCTGCTAATAGTGAGTTGAGACGACAATTATTGGATGCTGCCAAAAATTACGATATTCAAGTTTACTTTCCTCCTCTTAAATACTGTACTGATAATGCAGCAATGATTGGTTGTGCTGCTTCAGAACATTTTGATCAAGGTCACTATTCTAGTTTAGATTTAGAAGTGAGATCGCGTATGAGCATCACGGAAGTTGATCAACTCTATAATAACTAGAGACTAAAGGTAATATTTTTTATTAGAAAAAAGTCTAAAACCTTTATTATTACTATTGCGATGCGAAGCGATGTGAATCCTTTAGGGCTATTGCCTATTGCCTTCCCCCCTACTAAGTCTCTTATTACTTTTAAGAATTGATATTATATTAGTTGATGTTCATTCCAAGCATCAATATGAGCCATCAACTCAGGAAAAAATACAGCAAAATCTTGCTCCAATTCTTGATAATTTCTACTCAACTGTTCAATAGCTGGAGATAAATCATAATGTTTATTTCTTCTTCTACTAAATCTCGAAGAAATCCGCTTCAAAGTTAATTCAATTCCTGCTAAATCCCGATAAGAAAGTAGCCAATTTTCCGCCCTAGCTGCTTTAATCACTGCCCTAGCATAAGGAGGAATAAGCTCCAAATAATCATCAAAAGCAAGATATATTTCTTGAGTAAATTGTTCTAAAGATATTAAAGAATAATGTTCCCAATTTTTCGCTAAGATATGGTCATAAAAAACATCAATTATAATCCCAGAAAAACGATAATATTCCTGATCAATACATTGTTTACTATGCTTTACTAAAGGATGAGAATCAGTAAAAGTATCGATCGCGTGATGACATTCTAAGCCTCGTTTTAGTCCTGGAGATAAAGTATCTCTGGCTTTACCTTTTACCAAATCCCCCAATAAATTGCCCAAGCGACTTTCCACATCAGGAGCAGCTAGAAATAAATGAGCTAGCCAATTCATAACAATAATTAATTTAATTTCTTAAAGCATACAACATTGAACCTTTTACCCCAACTTCAGGACTTAAAACCACATGAATTGGAATATCTTGCAATAATTTTATCATTCTTCCTTTCTGGTTAAAATTATTAATAAATTCTTCTTTTTTGATCAGAGGTAAGTTTTTAGCAGCAATGCCTCCAGCGATATATATTCCGCCATAGGGTAATATTTTTAAAGCTAGGTTACCTGTCTCTGCTCCATATAATTCCATAAATAGGGACATGGCTTTAGTACAAATAGCATCATTTTGTTCTATTGCTCCTCCAGCTATAACTGCTGCTGGATCAATTTTTGTTGCCGTTTTTTGCTCCCAAGTTCTAATTTTTTGCCCAATTACTAAGGATTCACTACTAAAATTGGAATCTCTTAAAAATTGATAAATAGAGACAATTCCTTGACCAGAAACTACTCTTTCTACAGAAATATGCTCCGAATTAATTTTACTTTGTAAATACTGCAATAATTTAATTTCTAAATCATTACGAGGGGCAAAATCAGCGTGTCCTCCTTCTGAGGCAAAAACTTGATATTGATCACCTTGGGGAATTAAAAAACTTTGCCCTAAACCTGTTCCTGCACCAATAACCGCAATAGGAGAATGATCTCTTTTCTTGCCTGCTTGTAAAGTATAGATTTCTGATGATTCTAAACCTAATACCCCATAACTGTTAGCAGCAAAATCATTAATAAGACTCACTTGAGGAATATTTAATTCTGCCTCTAATCTATTACTATCCAATTGCCAATCCAGGTTAGTCAAACTAGAAGCATTATTGACCACGGGACCCGCGATTGCGAAACAAGCAGAGGTGATACTATTAACCTGGGGTGATGCTGATAAAAACTTTTGCACCATTGGGACAAGATCGGGAAAATCTCCACTAGAATATTTATTCTCTACAATAGTCTCAAATGTTTTCTGATCATCACCAACTTCGACTAAACGCAGAATAGTTTTTGTCCCACCGATATCCCCAGTAAGTAATAACATATAAGTCTCTTATACTAGTAATCTTTTTTTGATGTTAGCGATTGAAACAATACATTGAAACGGGATAAATCAAGTCAGTAATTAAAACCACTAACCACTAACTATTACCTAGTCTATTTTCAATCCTTTCTCTGCCAACCACTGAGGATTATAAAGCCGTGACTGATAGCGTCCTCCACCATCACAAAGAACTGTCACAATAGTATGACCAGGTCCCATCTCTTTAGCTAAAGCATAGGCTGCACCTACATTAATTCCTACTGACCCCCCCATAAATAAGCCATCTTGACGCAGTAGCTGATAAACAACTCTAATACATTCTTGGTCATCTATTTGTATGGCATCATCTATAGGCACATCTTGCATATTAGCAGTGATTCTACTATTGCCGATGCCTTCCGTAATGGAACTACCTTCAGGCTTAATTTCTCCCGTTTTGACATAGCTATATAAACCACTACCCATAGGATCAGCTACGATACATTTAATGTCAGGGTTTTTATCTTTCAGACATAAAGCCACTCCTGCATAAGTACCTCCTGTACCAGTTGCAGCTACCCAAGCGTCAACTTTGCCATCAGTTTGTTGCCAAATCTCTTCTCCTGTAGTTTCATAATGAGCTATGCGATTAGCTAAATTATCGAACTGATTTGCCCAGATAGCATTGTCCATTTCCTCTGCTAAACGCCCCGAAACCTTAACGTAATTATTGGGATTTTTATAAGGTACAGCGGGAACAGTACGCACTTCTGCGCCCAAAGTTTTTAAGGTATCTATTTTCTCTTGAGATTGAGTTTCAGGAATCACAATCAAGCATTTATAACCTTTCGCATTGCAGATATGGGTTAAGCCAATACCTGTATTACCAGCAGTACCTTCAACAACTGTTCCTCCTGGCTTTAGGAGTCCTTTTTTTTCAGCATCCTCGATAATATATAGGGCAGCTCTATCTTTTACCGAACCACCTGGATTAAGAAATTCGGCTTTACCTAAAATCTCACATCCTGTCTCATCACTAAAGCTATTGAGGCGAATTAGGGGGGTATTTCCGACTGTACCGACAAAACCGTTCTTAATATCCATTATCAGTTCACTATAATATTTACTTTTTGATCTAGATTAACGGGAAATGGGAACTAAGTATCTAATACTGTAAATTATTTAATAGATTAGGGTGAGCATTGTAACCCTGCTTAATCGTATAATTTTTGTAGATTTTCTTTTGCTGTAGCCCGAACGATACGATTACTATCTTGGGCTAGTTTGTCTAGTATTTCCAGAGCAGTATTTTCATTTCTTGCAACAGCTTACCGAATCTTGTCAGTTTTATCATTGGCTAACTTTTTTAGTACCTCTATGGGGGCATTCTCATTGCTGGCTACAGCTTCACGAGTTTCCACTACACTATAATTAGCAAGCTCTTTTAATATACTAGAGGGTGTATTTTTGTTTTTTGCTATCGTTGTCCGTGTTAGTACTTTTTTATCGTTTGCCCTAATATTTGCTAATTCTTTTAAGCGTTATTTTGATGTAGTTTTTTATTGTGCTTCTGCTTTAAGCTTAATATCTTTACTACTTGTTTTGTCCATGATAAAGATATTGTTCTAATTAGATTAATTATTAACCACTACTGAAGACTGAGAATTTGGCACTTCAACAGTTTCATTATCTTTTATTTCTATTAGCTCTTGATTGGGAAATTCTACTACAAGATGAAGTTTTCCCCCAAGAGCATGAATATAATCTTTTAGGGTAGAAAGATGAATATTATTTCGTCGCTCTAAACGAGAAACATTTTCTTGTTTGATTCCTAGTAATTGAGCTATATCAGCTTGAGTTAGTTTTTGTTTTTTTCTTAATTGTTGTAATGTTACAACTTCTTCTAGCAATTCTTTGGTTAAATGTTCGATTTTTACCTGTCTTTCTGCTGGTAAAGATGTGATTACATCATCTAAAGTAGTTGCCATAATCAAAAATAAAAATATTTTTGATTTTGTAGATAATTTTTAAATCTTCTATCAGCTATGTTAATTAGCCTGCGATAAAAGCGTTTCTGATTTATTCCTGATTTGTCTCCAGCGACAAGCAAAATGGCTTGGCGTTTGGGATCGAAAGCAAAAGCAACTCGCCAAACGCCATCCATCAGTAGTATTAAACCTAAGTTCTTTCATATTGGAACATTTAGAACCTTTCAGAGTATCTACATAGGGTCTGGACAAAGTTGCGCCATATTCTTCTAATAATCGAGCATTAGCAATGAGCTTATTTTGTACTTATTCAGATAGTTTGGCAAATTCTGATAAAAATTCCTCATGAAATATTACTTTCCAATCCATTTTACTATTATGCTATGAACAGCATAATTATTCCACAGAGTCCTATTACTTCTTCAAAAGATTGCGTTCAAAAGGTTTTCCTTTCAGCATCCGATTCCAATAGAGATAGGGTAAACCATATTTTTTCAGCAGCCACATACTATATCTTTCTTTAGTGGGATCAAGAGGAAAAGAAGGGGCAGGATTTTTATCATAATCAAACTCGGCTAACATTACTTTGCCATAGCCTGTAACTAGGGGACAGCAAGCATAACCATCATATTTTTCATCTAAAGTTTTAGCAGCCATTAAAGCAAGTAAATTTTCCACCAATACAGGTGCTTCTGCTCTAACAGCAGCAGCAGTCTTAGAAGTTGGTAAAGAAGAAGCATCCCCTAAAGAAAAGACATTAGGATATTTATTGTGTTGCAGAGTATCTTTATCTACATCTACCCAACCACCAGCATTAGCTAGGGGACTATTTTTGATAAAGTCAGGCGCACTCATGGGGGGAGTGACGTGAATCATGTCATATTTGATGGTGACTTCTTCTACTCCACTATCAGTAGTAACATCAAAAATTGCTTCTTTAGTATCGGCTTTAATCGCTTTGAGATTATGTTTAGCTTTGATTTGAATGTCTTTGCGCTGCACTATTTCCATTAAAGGTTTGGCATAAGCAGGAACACCAAAAATCCCTGGTGTGGCAGTACAATACAAAATTTCCGATTTATCTCTTACTCCTTGTTTGCGGAAAGTTTCATCCGCTAGATACATAATTTTTTGCGGTGCGCCAGCACATTTAATTGGTGTATTGGGATAGGTAAAAATTGCCGTTCCACCTGAAAACTTTTGAATAGTTTCCCAGGTTTTGGGAGCTTGTTCATAAGCATAGTTGCTACATACTCCATTCTTACCCAAAGTCTCTTTTAACCCTGAAATCAAGTGCCAATCTAACTGAATACCAGGACATACTACTAGATATTCATAAGTAATTTGAGTTTGATTTTGAGTAATTACTTTGTTATTTTCTGGTTCAATGCAATCACAATAATCTTGAATCCATGTTACGCTTTCAGGGATTACTTCTCGCTCATCTTTGACCGTGGCTTCCGCTTCGTATGCACCACCACCAACTAATGTCCAAGCTGGCTGATAGTAATGTTTATCTGAAGGTTCAACAATAACAATATCTAAGTTACTGTTTTTAGCTAGAAGTTGAGCTGCAACCGTAATTCCCGCTG
>JASJDB010000227.1 GCA_030065315.1 Xenococcaceae cyanobacterium MO_167.B52
AAAGGAATATTACCCAAACATCTGAACGAATCTAAAATTGGTAGAGTAATGGATAAACTCTACGACTATGGATTATCAGAGTTATTTCTATTAATTGCTTTATCGGGAGCCAAAAAATACAATGTTAATCTCGACTTTTCCCACTTAGATTCTAGTTCTTTTTCAGTTCATGGTCAATACAATCAACTTCTATGTTCTGACCTAGAGTCTCAGGAAAAAGAGTCAGAAATAGAGCCAATACCGATTACTATAACTCATGGTTATTCCAGAGACCATAGACCAGATTTAAAACAATTTGTTTTGGATTTAATAGTTACAGGAGATGGAAATATCCCAGTATTTATTGAAGCAGCGTCAGGAAATCAAAGTGACAAAAAGGCTTTTGGACAAATAGCTAAAAATTATAAAAAACAATTAAAATTAGAGACAACTATCGTAGGAGATAGTGCATTATATAGCAAAGATAATTTAGAATTACTGAGAGAAATTAAATGGCTAACTAGAGTTCCTTTATCGATAAAAGAGGCGAAAAATTTAGTTAATGAGCTATCAGCATCAGAATTTACTAAAAGTGAAATACCTGGTTATTCTCTGGTGGAAAAGACCAGTAATTATGGAGGAATTAGTCAAAGATGGTTAGTGATAGAAAGTGAAGCCCGAGCCAAATCAGATATTTTATCTCTATCTAAGAAAATTCTGAAAGAAAAAGAGATACTAGAAAAGAAAGTAGCTAAATTATTTAAGAAAAAATTTGAGAACCCAACCGAAGCGGAATTGACTTTAAGACAGATAACATCAAAACTTAAATATCATTTAATTGCTGAAATAGAAATCCTAGAAAATCAACTCAACAAACAGAAAAATACTTATCAAATAACAGGCAAAATTGAGCAAAATTCCTCAGCAATTGAATCTTATACAAATCGGGCGGGAAGATTTATTATTGCTACTAATCGGTTAGATTATGAATCGTTTAGTTCTGACGAGATGCTTAGAAAATATAAAGAACAGCAAAATGTAGAAAGAGGATTTGCGACGCGAAGCTAATCCTTTAGGGCTTTCTTAAAGACCCCTTATTCTTTGCCGATAGTATCTTTTTAAAATCCCCTAAAAGAATTGAAACTATGGGAATGCTTATGGGTTTATGCCTCATGGTTTATTCTTTGGGACAAAGAGAAGTTCGTTATCAATTATCAATAGCTAAAACTGGCATTCCTAATCAATTAGGCAAATTAACTGACCGACCAACATTACGCTGGATATTTCAATGTTTTCAAGGTATTCATTTATTGATTCATCAAGGGATTAAACAAATTGTTAATTTAACAGAACAACGTCTTTTAACCCTGAAGTTTTTTGCTGAATCTATTCAGAAATATTATATTTTATCTGGATAATTACAGCAATTGTTTTCGTTTAAATTAACTTCAATAATGAATGCTATTTTTGCGCGGCTCATTAGTGCAGAGATGAATTTTCTGTCCCCATCTATTCTCATTAACTCAACCTTCATGAGAATAATTGAGCTGAAACCATAACAACCGCCTGAAATTCCTCTTGATTCTCACTCCACCAAAAAAATCCTGTTTCTTTTTTCTCATTTGATTCCTATTTAACCGATTTCCACCGTACTTCATTTGTGGGGCTGCTGGATGTGGGATTTATGAGCATTGATCCTTCACCAAGTCAAAAGTAGTAAGTCAAAAGTCATGCATTTTAACCTCTTCCTACCCTAAAGGATTCCCTTCGGTCAAGAAAGAGGATTCAAAATCGATTGATTAAAGATTCGCGCTCATAGTTCTCTCTTTAATACTATTTATTTTTCTTTTCCTCCTGCCCTAAAGGATTCCCTTCGGTCAAGGAGGTCTATCACGGATACACCTTCGGATAAGGCTTTATACCAACTTCGGGCTTAATAAATTACTTTTGTCCTAAAGGATATATGCGAAGCGGTATCCCCTTGCGGGACACCTTCGGATAACACCTTCGGATAACCGCTGACCCTGCGGGTAGAGCTGACCTTTCAGGTAGAGCGAAGCCAGCGCAAGCGCGAGCACATATTAAAACTGTTTGTGACCATCCTAACCTAAAGAAAGTAAAATCTAAAGGAAAGCTTAAGATATTGGAACAATGCTTGTTACATTACTACATAAAACTATATACTTATTCGTATATTCAAGCCGTCAGCCACCCAAAGATAAAAGGCTGGCATATAAAAAATAATCAGTGGCACTTAAATCGAAATGATTTGAGTGCCATCTTATATGAGTAATTCTCCCGAATCAGAAGACAAAACAGAATGAAGAAAAGTGAACTATCAATATTAATTTTGCTCAGTAGTACTTGCTTAGGGTTTCTCTCCTTTGCTTGTTCCTGTACAGGATTAATTCCCTAGAGCTATTTGAAAAAACAAGATTCGGTTAATAACATTTGAGCTCAACTCAGGCAATTATTTAAAAGGAATTTTTAAGAACCTTATTCTTGGTCAAGCTTGATTCTTATTTAATTAGCACAGTAAATTGAAAGCAGAAGCATTAACCCAAACCGATGCCTAGAACAGTTCTGGTTTGTCAGCATGAAACTTGCCCTAAGCAAGGAGCAGCAGCAGTGGCTCAAGCTTTTAGGAATCAAGCTCCAAAGGATGTGGAGGTCAAGAGCGTGGGCTGCTTGGGGCAATGTGGCAATGGACCAATGGTGTTGGTACTCCCAGAAAAAATTTGGTACGCTCAGGTAACGGTAGGGGATGTACCCCAGATTGTCGAGCAACATCTCCAAGGCGGAAAACCAGTTAGAGAAAAACTCTACTCCAAGTTTCATCCTCACAAGCAATCCAGGCACATCTGGCTGATAGCAATCGGGTTAGTCGTAGGATTGTTGGGCTTATTATTGTGCTTAATTGCCAGTCAAACCTATTATTTCTAACCAAGAAGATTCAAGACTCCCTGTCTCAATCATTGATAATCAAAACCGATTTGAATGAGAAAAATCAAAGACAAACTAATATTAATGAGCTTTGATTGATCGCCTATTTGAAAAACTTTCCACGTTGTTGAATCTTCTTCTCTTTAGGTCGAGGTTAAAATGCATGACTTTTGATATGCGAAGCGGTATCCTTTAGGACTTACTACTTTTGACGGGAGTGAAACACTGTTACGAATAATTGTGGGGATTAATTATGGTTGAACCATGCCTACAAATTACATCCGCGCTAAAGCGGAGATTTTAGATACCATTTCTGGCTTTAACTCTTTCAATTCATCAAGATTTAGCCAGCCTTCTTTGACTAATCTGGCAAAATCAAACACGATAGTAGAGCTGTTGTAAACATATTTCCCATCTATTTCATGTCTTTTTGTACTTAACAAATCATGCAAGTACCATAAATCTTGAAGGTTTCTAATTGAACTAGCACGTTCTCTAATAGTAGTAATTAAAGCAAAAGTTTCTCGTTCATAGGCAGTTTGCAAGGCTTGCTTGGCGATTTTTTCTTTTTTGTTAGTCCGTTGAGTTTCATTATTTTGTGACATTAATACCGAACTTTGAATCTGATATACATATTTTATAATATATATAATATCATCTAATCAGTCATATAAGATCAAGCTAAGATTTAAAATGCTAATATTAACCTCTAGGGAAATTTTAGTCTAACAAAATAAGTTGACTGCCTTGATTTTTTTAGCAATCAACTTATCTTATTACAATCAATTATTGTGAGCTAACTACAGAGTACAATTGGCTGAATTAGCAGTCTTGTGGATAGTTTTGAGAATTTGTTTTTAGCGAGACAAATTTAGTAACTCTTTAGGAGATGCTAGTAAATCGATCGCGACCAAGAAAATTTTGTTTTCTGAATTCAGCAAAAATCGCCAGGACATATTCATCCCTACACCAGCCCCAAACCAAGGAGTTTGTAGTTTACCTGTAACTTTGAGCTGAGTAAACCCCTCTTCAGCAGGCTCAGACACCCCATGTTCCATCTTAAATTGATGAGATAATGATAGTTTGTTGTTGTTCATTTCTATCGCTTACTTACAATAATATGGATAATCCCACTAAACCAATGCAGTTGATATTATTATCTGGCAAGGCAAATATTGTTGACATAATTTTCTCCTTGAAATAAATGCACTACAGGCTTTTAAAGATGCAGGGTTGAACTAAAATGACTGTCTGAAATTTTCTGGAACAAATAGCAAAATTAAACTATTCAGTAAAAACACTTACTTATTCAGGGATCAAATTAAGTATTTTGGCAGAAGAAACACCTAAAACTTTGTAGCTAAATAGTAAGTAAGTTAGGTACAAGTATTGATTATGAGTTATTCAATTAAGCAATTGTCTGACCAATCTTGGGGCATTTACGCAGAATCAAAACTCATAGCAAAAAGTCGTTGCTATTATACAGCTCTAAAAATTCGGGAATTATTACGCAGAAAGGCTAGAGAAGAAATGAAACCGCCACAAGAGTTTTCGTTTTCATTGGTTTTCTAGCTCCAAGCCCAACTAAACTAAGGGTTTCCAATAAGATGCCTGAAACTAAACGAAACAGATTATCTTCTGAGCCAATTTGCGTTAACCCAGAAGATAAACACAAAGGTTAAAACTCAACATCCTCAAGACTGTTAACATCACCGACAGACTGAGCTTGAGCAACTTGAGACTGTTTGAGGCGGAAAGGGTCATGAAAGACAGCTTGGATTTCTTCACTGCTGATTAAGTCGAAGACTTGTTGCTGCTGTTCTTCACTTAAAGACTTACCACCGCCATCAATAGTAAACATCACTCCAAAAGAAGATTCCCCGCTTTCTCTACTAGTAAACTCTTTGGGATGAACCATTAGCTTGAGACTAGCTAAATGTAATAAGTTAAGATTGTCTCTTACTTTGTAATGCTTCTGTAGAGCCGAGTTAAAGCGAACTAGAGTTTTCATCTCTGGGTCACTATTGCCGAACTCCGAACTCACGTTTAAAAAAGTTATCTGTTGAGAAATACTACTCAATTAGGCAGGGGACTACTCGATAACAGAAAATCTAATTCTTGAAGGATAATCTGCACCAGATTTGAGAGTTAAAGTAATAATTTGAGCATCTATTAAATGAGTTTCCTGAGGATATTTTCCTGTACCTGGATTTACTGGATAAGCAGGAAAGCAAGCACCGCTTAAACTCAGACGCAAGCAATTATTTTTAGCAATTTTAATACAAGTTTCTTGTAAAGGTATGGTGATAGGGGTGACAGGAGAATCCACTCTAATATAGCCTTGAGTAAAGTTAAATACTTTGCCATCAGGATAAACTACTGAAACAATGGCGCACAAGTCAAAACTAGGAGTATCAGCAGTACAATAAACTTCTACTGTAACTTGACCTGCAATATGTAAATCGGTTTCCAAGGGAGGAGAAGTATAACTTAGAATATCTGAGCGACAGTCCAAACTAGAACGGTCAAAAGAGCCTCCAGGAAAGCTACTATGTCCCCCTAAAGCAGGTACTGGTCGCCAAGGATCGTGAACTATAACATCGCTGGTATTAGGTAATTGTGTTGCTTCTGAGTTGGTTGTGAATAATTCTTGGGGAGATAAGCTTTCTGTTTGTTCTTCTTCTGGGTATTCCCACAACATTCCACTATCTTCTCTAAGATTAGCCAAACCATCACTAACTAGATAGTAGATTATTTCATGATTTTGGGAGATGTCGTCAAAATCACGCCATTGCTTACTTCCCATCTCGAATAAACTTACAGAATCTTCTTCTAATATTCCTGTATCTTTGCCTTTTAGGAAATGATCGAACCAGCGTAATTGTATTTCATCGATGAGATTTTGAGCATCTATGCCATAGTCTATATTACCTAACTTCCTCCCCCAGGGAAGATGCGCCCAAGGTGCAACTATCAGGTGTTGAGGATGGCTGCTTTTGGCTTTCATGGCTCGATATAAATTGAGAGTACCCCGTAAATAGGGATCGAACCAACCGCCAATATGGAGCATGGGAATATCTACATCTTGGAGCAAGTTTTTAGGAGATAGCTTTGCCCAATATTCTCCAGGGAAGGGATTATTGAGCCACTGATGATAAAAAGAATCTACTGCTAATTTTTGCATAATATCGGGGTTCGCAGGAATTGTATCCGATAGAGGCAAGTTACGAGATGCGCTATAAAGCTTTTGATAGGCTGATTCATCCCCTTGTAAACGGGCGGTTTCTGCTGCTAGTTGAATCGCCCAACCTAGATTAGCTTGAAGACAAAAAGCCTTATTTTCATAAGCCCAGTCTGAGTATAAATCATAGCCTACCATAGCAGGAGCGATCGCAACTAAGGAGGGATGTTGATGTAATGCGGTATAAAGTTGGGTCATTCCCTGATAGGAAAAGCCATACATTCCTACTTTTCCAGTACTTTCTGGGAATTGAGATACCCAGTTAATAGTATCTAACCCGTCTGCTATTTCATTGGTAAATAACTCAAATTTTCCTCCTGATGTTCCCCTTCCTCTCACGTCTTGAATGACGACTATGTAACCATGACTTGCATACCAACTGGGATGGGCATATACTACGGTAGATGCGATCGCTTTTCCGTAGGGTTGACGCATCAGTAAGATGGGCAATTTTAACTCAGTTTTAGGACGATAGATATCTGCCTCTAATCTAACTCCATCCCTGGTAAGCATGGAGCGGGTTTCTTTGATAATTTTAGTCATGCTTTCCAATGGGTTAATAATGTTTAAGTTCAGATTATTAGTTAAGTAGTTGTGCAACACGGCGAACCTTACGGCAGTCGCTTGCTCCTGTAGAGGAGATTTATGGCATTTAACCAGTCGTATTAATCGCAAATTATTGGCTCATACTGTCGCCCTGTGGTTGAATCGTAACTCCTCTCATCCACTTTGCTTTCAACAACTTATTTACGATTAATAGATTTGTTGCACACGACGTCTAATGTGTAAATAATTATGCTTAGGTACTTATCAGTTATCGAGCTTCGCTTTCAACTTTTAAATGATAAATGATAAATGTTAAATGTTAAATTATTCTCGCCAATATTCAGGCTTATTTAGGGTATTAGCACAAATAACCTTGCCAAATACAGAGCCAATTATTTCTGGACGAAGAGCCTGAACCATCCAAGCAATTGCATTTTCCTGCGGAATAGAATAAGGGGTTTCAAATCCGAGACAACCTGCTGGTTGAAAGCCATGCTTGGGATAATATTCTGGATGTCCTAGGACAAATACCAGACCGACTCCTGATTTTGACAAAAGTTCTAATCCTGTTTTGATGAGCTTACCACCAATTCCTCGCTTCTGAGCATCGGGAACTATTGCCAGAGGAGCTAAAATAGCGATCTCTATTGCTGGATTGTGACAATGTTCTAAATGTGCCTTAGTAAATAGAATATGTCCGACAGGTAGATCATCCTTAAAGGCAAGGAGAGATAAAATCGGTTTCGCACTAGGATCTCTTAAAAGCTCTCTGACAAGCTCAGCCTCTTCATCACGACCAAAAGCCAAACGTTCTACACACAGTACATCGTTTAGATCGGAATCCCCAGCCTCTCTTATACGTATTTGTTGCAAGATCATAAAGTAAACACTATAGATTTATTAGATACTGACAAGTAATGCTGAGGCTGATTCTTTGGGAGATTTGAGGCTAGCAGCCAAGATAGTGGTATCACTATTAATTAATATTTTGTACAGTAACTAATTATTTGTCATTTTAAGAAATGGGAAGAGGCAGGTTTAGCCGCACTGACTCAAACCAAACGTGCGGATAAAGGAAGTCATCGAATTGATGGTGAATTAGAGAAATTTATCCTCAAAACTTACCAGGATGGGAATAAAGGGAGTAAGAGAATTACACCCAAGCAAGTTTATTTGAGAACTAAATTTAAAGCTCAAGAGTTAGACATCTTAAATATCAAATGACAAAGGGGACAGTTGCCGAAATTAGAGATCGAATGTTACGGGTTCTGAAAGCCTGTGGCGTGGAGATGCTAATTATTGATGAAGCAGATCGCTTAAAGCCAAAGACTTTTGCTGAAGTAAGAGATATTTTTGACAAGCTTAATATTGCGGTAGTTTTGGTGGGAACAGATCGTTTAGATACAGTAATTAAAAGAGACGAACAAGTTTACAATCGTTTTCCTGCGCTATGGGTTGATGGATGGTGTACAAGATGCTTTTTGTCTTTTGTGGAGATGGTTAACGAGCAAAAGTCAGTCAAACAAATGTAATTTTGTTTGTTGCTTTAAGCTAAGTTGAATAAATAATTATTAAAAGACATATCAACTCTGCATAAAGTAATAAGATTAGCTCAAAGTAAAATTACACAGTTACATCTTATCGTCCCCGCACCGAAGGATTATTTGCCCAAATCGAACACTGGATTGCAGAGAATGGTGATTCTTTCTGGAAGATGCTGAGTCGAGATAATGCGACTAGTATCTTTGGCAAAACAGAAAATAGTAGAATCTTTGACCCAGAAACGCCCAGCCAGATCTTTGAATGGCTGCTATCAGAAACTTTTAATGCTAAGGGCGATCGTGTTGTCTATGAATACAAGTCAGAAAATACAGATAACGTACCAAATACGCTTCACGAAATAAACCGCACTCAAACTGCTAATAAATATATAGAAAAAATAACATACGGGAATGTCCGACCTTTTCAGCCTTTGCAGCAGGAGCTAGAGGAGACAGACCAATGGCATTTTGAAGTAGTCTTTGATTATGGCCAGTATAATCTCGATGCCAACGATTCGACCATTGATACTCCTGTTCGCGCCTGGACTAATCGTCAAGATTCTTTTTCCACTTACCAAGCTGGGTTTGAAATCCGTACCCATCGGCTGTGTCGCAGCATTTTAATGTTTCATCGTTTTGAAGCAGAATTTAACAGAAGTGAACCTGTTCTGGTCAATGCGACTCGTTTCTCTTATGATGAAACTCCTATAGTCACTCAACTGACTGGGGTTGAGTGAGTAATGCCCCCCGTTTTGGAGCAAGATTAGATGCTTCTCGTTTATTTTTAGCAGATATAGATGGCTCTGGTACTGCCCCATTCCCGCATTCTAAAAATAGAGGAACTCCTCCATGACTGAAAGGAATCCTTTAGGGCCCCACTTGCTATCAAATTAATTAAAAATTGCTTTAAATCTGGTCTTTTATCTTTTGAATATCCATGAACTATTTTTATAGGTATAGGTTCTAAATTTTCTTCATTTAAGGTTTGACAAATATCATAATCTCCTTGTAAAGAGATCGACGTAGAGTCTAAATGGGAATATTTATGATCAATTCTGTATTTCTTAAAGGCTGCTAGAGCAATTGCCAAAAATATTTTATTCAAGCCAATTTTGTAGAGTTTATCCATAACTCTACCAATTTTGTCATCATTAAAATATTCGGGAAATATTCCCGCTCCGAAGAGATGTTCTGTTGCCTTATCATTAAAAAACTGAGGGAATAAATATAAAGGTCTGGAGACAAACCCCATAGCAT
>JASJDB010000228.1 GCA_030065315.1 Xenococcaceae cyanobacterium MO_167.B52
AAATAGCAATATATATCATTATCTAGGAGACTTGTTTTTTCAACAAAAAGAATGGCAATATGCTGAAAAATGTTATCGAGCTGTAATAAAGTTAAATCCTAGCCATGATTGGGCTAATTTAAATTTAGGCAGAGTTCTTTTTGAATCTAATAAAAATCAAGAAGCTAGTAGTTGCTTTAAAAAAGCATTGAAAACAAATCCTAATTTGGCATTAGGATATTTTTATTCAGCTGAAATTTTTGTCAAAGAAGAAAAATGGGATGATGCCATAAAGTTTTATGAAAAAGCTTACAATCTTAATGCAGATATTAACAATCTTGAAGAAAAAATAGCTAATTCTTATAAGAAGTATGCTTATTTCGCTAATGAACAGGCTTTTTTATGGTATCAAAAAGCTATTGATATCAATCCAGATAATAAAAATTTATACTATAATGCCTTAGAAATAAAGCCAAATCAAACCAAATTATATTTACAGCTAGGGAAAATTTTAGAAGAACAAAATATACATGAACAAGCAAATCTATGTTATAAATTTGCCCTACAACATCAATTAAACAATTTAACTTCATTTAATGAATTACAATCATTAGAGCAAGATGTTAACTCTTCTTCGTCAAAGATATTACAGCAAGACACTGAGCTTAATATTTTCGATCCAAACAAGGGAAAAAAATTTTTAGATAAAGGTCAAGCATATTTAAAACATGACCAAATAGATTTGGCAATAGTTTGGTTAATGATTGCTTTAAAATTTAATCCCAAGTTGGCGGAGGCACATTTTCAACTGGGTAATGCCTTAGCGAGTAAAGCCGATTATAAACATGCTGCAAATCATTATCGTCAAGCACTCTCACTAGAACCCGAAAATTGTTGGTATTATAATGGTTGGGGAGATTGTTTAAAAGCTATTTGGGATTTGAAATCCGCAATAGCTGCTTTTGATAAAGCTATTCAGTATAAATCTGATTTTGAAGGCTTTCATAACAATAAGCAACAAGTATTGGAATTGCAGAAGCGTTGGCAAAGAGTAGTTGACTACTCAGAGCAGATGCAACAGCAGGCAAGGGGTGAGGCTGATGATGGCTCTTTAAGAATCTTGATGATTACTCCTTATCCTACTTATCCTCCTAACACCGGAGGAGCTATCAGGATGTTTGAGCAGATTAAGTATTTTGGGTCTCGCCATCATCTGACAGTGGCTTCATTTATTTTTGATGATGCTGACTATGCAATAGAAGATTCTTTACAAGACTATTGTGATTTTGCTGTGATGGTTAAGTTAGGTGCTCCTATTGAACCTCGTAAAGTAAATCAACAGAATCAAATTTATCATTGGGATACCTGGAATATGAGAAAAATTCTCGGTGAATTAAGCAAGATTGATTTTGATATCGTGATGTTTGATTTTATTTTTTCAGCACCCTATCATCACATTTTTAAAGACAAAATAACAATCTTGAACGAACACAATATTGAATCAAGAATTATCAAACAATGTACTGAAGCAGAGAAAAAAGATATTGCTGAAATTGCCGAGAACATATCTGCTGTGGGTTCGTTTCTCAACGCTGAAAAAGAATATAGGTTATTAGAAGCTTATGAAAATAAAACTTGGTCTAACTTTACTCTCAGAACAGTAGTTAGCGAAGATGACAAGCAAGAATTAGAGAGTCGTTGTAATGCTGGGAAGACTATTATAGTCAAGAACGGAATTGACACTCATTCAATTGTGCCAGTTAATAATGAAAAAGCCCAGAAAATGTTGTACATGGGTACGATGACTTATTATCCCAATATTGATGCGGTGATTTATTTTGCAGAAGAAATTCTCCCCATCATTAGAGGGAAAGGTGACAATCTTCCATTCTGTATTGCAGGACGGGATCCTTCTACGGAAATTCAATCTTTAACAGATAAATATTCTTATGTGGAGGTAGTAGCAAATCCCAAAAAAATGACTGATGTAGCTCAAGAATGCTCGATTTGTATAGTTCCAATTCGTTTGGGTAGTGGTACAAGAATAAAGATCCTTCATGCTATGGCGATGGGTCTACCCGTGATTTCGACAAGTTTGGGTTGTGAAGGTTTGGAAGTTATAGATGGCAAAAATATTTTAATTCGTGACGAGCCACAAGATTTTGCTGAAGCTGTTTTACAGCTAAGACAAGACTCGGAACTTTGGCACGAGTTGAGAAATAATGGGAGAAAACTAATGGAAGAAAAATATGATTGGCATAGTATCTTTGCTCAATATGAACAAGAGTTAATGGAAATGATTTGAGGCAAATGACTGAAGAAAAAAAAGAAGTTACTATTCATAAATAAATACTCAAATAACCACAAAACTTATCCTTTAGGAAGATTAAATTAATGAAAGACTTGCAAATAGGTAATCAGTTAGAACAGGAAGGAAAAATAGACAAAGCAATTGATGCTTACAATCGAGCAGTAAAAGTAGAACCCAAGTCTGTAGAAGCCCATCATCATTTAGCTAAAGCTCTAAAATCCAAAGGATATTGGAATCAAGCGATTGCAGCATATCAGAAACTGGCTGAGTTAAGACCAGAAAATTTAGAGATTATTAACGAACTTGGTACATATTTAATTTCATTAGGTTATAAAGAAAAAGCAATTGATTTATATAAAGAAACTGGTGAAGTTTTAGCCAAGAGTCTAGCCCTAAAAAAAGAGCTGGAAACATACATTTCTGTTTATCAGGAAGCAATCAAAATTGGAGTCGAGCCTCAATGGTTTCATCTTTACATCGGCGATGTTTACAGTCGTCAAGGTGATTTAGAAAATGCCATTAACTCTTACCTTAAAGCCATCGAAATTGCTCCTAAATTTTGGGAACCCCATGATCGTATTTTACTTAAGGTACAAAGAGAGCAAGTTCCATGGGAATTACTAGAAAAAATGATTGATTTTTATCAAGAGGTAATTCGTAAGTGCCCTGACTATCTCCTTGCTTATTCTAATTTAGGTGATATCTTAACTAAATTAGGTCGAAAGAAAGATGCTATCAACTGCTATCAAACAGGAAGTTACAGGCAAAACTCCATACTTAAGCCTAGATTTGTAGAGCAAGCTTGGGACTCAACTAAAAAAGGTCAACAGCCAAAATTTATTATTATTGGTTCTATGCGTTGTGGGACGACTTCGTTATATGAGTATCTTACCTATCATCCTCAGTTTGTCCCCGCTTTAAAAAAAGAAGTCAAATTCTTTAACTTCAATTATGAATCTGGAAAAGACTGGTATAAAGCTCATTTTCCTTCAATCTTAGAAGGAAGTGGTTATATAACTGGTGAAGGAAGCCCAGATCATCTCTATTATCCAGAAGTAGCTACAAAAATCAAGGAGCTATTTCCTGATATGAAGTTAATTGTTATGCTGAGAAATCCGGTTGAACGTTCTATTTCTCAATACTATCATTGGGTTAAAGTTGGTGCTGAATATAGAAGTTTAGAAAAAGCGATTGCCGACGAGATAGAGCTGATCGAACAAATGGCATCTCCAAATTTTAATGGTGTAATCAAAAGAAAAGGCGATTCGGGTTGTTTGTTAGAAAGTGTCTATATCCATTTTCTTGAAAAATGGATGTCAGTAATACCTAAAGAACAATTTTTAATTATCAAAAGTGAGGACTTTTATGCCAATACAGCTGATAGTTTGAGACAAGTTTATGACTTTATCGGGTTGCCCGATTATCAGTTACCAGAGTACAAGACCTACAATGCTAATGCCTACGACAAAATAAATAAAGAGACTTATAACACTTTAGAAAAATGCTTTCTTCCCCACAATCAAAAGCTAGAAGAGTTTTTGGGCATGAAATTTGATTGGAATAACGATTGAAAATCACATCTTTTATAAAGCCAAGATATTCAGTTCATGTTCGAGTAACTTGTGTTGTTTGAACTCCAAAATTAAATGTAATTACTGTGAAAAATAAAATATATATAATACATAATGAAAATTAACTGGTTCTGCCCCCTGCCACCGGAAAAAACGGATATTGCTCACTACACCAATAGAATTTTAAAATCTCTCGCTGAACAAGCTGATATTACTTTATGGACAGATAAACCTAATTGGCTATCTGAATTAGAGCAATATGCAGTTGTTCGTCATTACCATCCAGATAATTTGTCCGAGTCAGAGCTACAGAATGCTGATGTCAATATTTACAATACTGGCAATAATAACGATTTTCACGGTTCTATCTCTAAAGTCAGTCGTAAATTTCCTGGAATTGTAGTGATTCACGATGTTAATCTACACTATCTTTATACTTGCTTATATAGTCAATATTTGAAAGAAGGAACTTCAGATCATGATGCTTATGTCAACCTGATGAAACGTTGTCATGGCGATTTTTGTCAGCAGGATTTGAACAAATTCTTTGCAGGTAATCTGGACTGGAGTACAATTTCCGAACGTTATCCTCTGACTTTTGGAGTAACAGATAATGCTCTTGGCATAGTAACTCATACTCAAGATGCCTATAGTATTTTTAGTAAAGATCGACGTTGTAACTCTCCAGTTTTATATTCTCCGTTACCTTATCCTTCTGCTCCAATTAAACATTTTAGTAGAGATGAAACTATTACTCGTCCTCCCTATCGCCTGATTGCTTTTGGTTATTTAGGAGGTTTTTACCGTCGCATACAGTCGGTATTAGAAGCTTTGGGAACAATGCCAGAGAAAGATGCCTTTCTTTTTGATATTTATGGGCAAATTTGGGACGAAGATTATATTCAAGGATTAATTACTAAATACAATTTGGAAGCTATAGTTTCTTTACATGGTTATGTAGAAGAAGCTGTTTTAGATCGAGCTTTGGCTAATGCAGATTTAGCATTTAACTTGCGCTATCCTACGGGGGGCGAAGCTTCTGGTAGCCAGATGCGGATTTGGAGTCATAGTCTTGCTAGTTTGGTAACTCGTGTTGGTTGGTATGCAGATTTACCCGAAGATTCAGTAGTGTTTGTCAATCAAGAACAAGAAATTGAAGATATACAGCAGCATCTTCGTGACTTACTCAAAAATCCTGGTAAGTTTGCTGAAATAGGTAAAAAAGGACAGCAAGTGTTAGCAACACAACACAATCCTGATGATTATGCTGTTAAGATAGTAGACTTTGCTAAGGAAATTACTCAACCCCACTATAGTTTTATCGCACCTATTCCACCAAAAGTAAGCATTATCATTCCAACCTACAATAGTGCTAACTCTATTGAAAGAGCTATAGATAGTATTTTAGAACAAACATACACCGACTATGAAATAATTGTTGTAGATGATGGGTCAACGGATAACACTCAACAAGTATTAAAACCTTACAGAGATCGCCGGCAAATTCGCTATTCGATGTTTCAACATAATCAAGGTGGAGCTATTGCTCGTAATCGTGGCGTGGAAATGGCGAGGGGCAAACTGATTACTTTTCTTGATGCGGATGATTGGTATTTACCAAATAAATTAGAAGCACAAGTAAGTTATTTGGATACTCATACTGATGTCAGTGCAGTTAACAGTGGTTTTTATATTGTAGGAAAGGAAGGGGAAATTCTGCGGGAAATACAACATTGGCATCAATACCCCACACTCGATCTTGAGAGTTGGGTTTTTCTTAAGCCAATTTTACTAAGTACGATGATGTTTCGTCGGGAGTGGTTGGAATGGGTAGGACAATTTGATACTAATTTTCCCTATGGAGACAAAGTTAATTTAGTTTTTCGTTTATCTAATATTGGCTGCAATTTTGGCTGGTTAAAACAAGCAACAGTTTATTGTAATCAGTTGGGAAATAGCGTTTGTCAATATGCACCTAAAAAATCAAAATCAATTTTAACAGCTTTTGAAAATTTATTGGCACAATCTAATTTACCGAGTTCTATCAAATCGATCAAAAAGCAACTTTGGTATCAAACTTATCTGTACTTAGCTTGGATTTCGTTTCTTAACAATAATACTCAAGAAGAGGTTGATTATCTAACAAAATCAATTAGTTACACGGATTTAACTCATGAAGAAATTATTGATGATTGGATCAATCAGTTCAAGATCTTCTCAGATAACTTTGGATGTAATTTTGATGCTTATCAACTAGATATTACAATGATTGCTGTCAAATATCTGGTACCTATGAAAGCCTAGCTCGACGCCACAATCATATAGAGCGAATATAGAGCGGTTCTCGGACTTATGAGCTACACTCGCTCGCAGTGTAGCTGCACCTGGCTGGTAGAAGTGAGACGGCAAAAGTTGTGAAAAATTTAAAGAAACTGAAATAGGTAAATAATTAGGGTGATCGCTTTGTCTACTGTACTATACTAAATGGCGATCTCCGATTGCCTTATAATGGAGTAGAGTAGAGTACTACTTACCAACTCTGATATTGCGCACTCTTACAGGAACGCAAGCATGAGTCATTTGGGCGACTTGCATTGGTTCTCCTTTACCGCACATATTAGTGCCACACTGTTCTAATTCTGCTTCTGTACCCACTGCATCAACGCTATTCCAAAAATCTGTGGTCATGCTGTGATAAGTGACATTTTTCACCATTCCCACTACTTTCCCTTTCTCGACTTTCCAGAAAGCATCCCCGCCAAACTGGAAATTGCGTCTTTGTTGATCAATAGAGTAGCTACCAATCCCATCAATGAGAATTCCCTCTTCTGTATCTGCAATCATTTCTTCTATAGTTGCAGTATTGCTTCCTCCTGGCTTTCCTGGTTCTAAACCGAGGTTGGGAATGCGTACCATAGGAACACTAGACCAACTATCAGCATAAGCACTACCGTTACTACTATTTCTACCCAGTCTATAAGCGGTTTCTCTATCGGTGAGATAGTCATTAAGAATCCCATCTTTAACTACATACCATTTTTCAGCAGGTACACCTTCATCATCATAAGCCATAGTACTACGTCCCTTCGGTTGAGTGCGATCGCCAGTGAAATTAACCCAAGGAGCAGCATATTGGAGCTTGCCTAATTTATCAGTAGTAGCAAAGCTTGTACCAGCAAAATTGGCTTCATAACCATATACACGGTCTAATTCGGTGGGATGTCCTACGGATTCGTGAATTGTCAGAAATAGATTAGTTGGTTTCAGAATTAGGGTAGTTTTAGTATCTAGTTCCCATTGAGGGGCGTTAACTTTCTCAATGGCTTCTGTGGCAACTCTATCGATATTTCCCAGTAAGTCTTCTCGGTCTATATGTTCATAACCAATATTGAGAGGGTGACGGTCATAACTACGTTCTTGAGCATCTCCGTTGGCGATCGCAGTACAGCCAAAACCAGGAAAACTGCGGTAAATAGTTTGTTCAATGAGAGATCCCACTGTAGAAGCGAATACTTTGTCTTCTTGAGTAAAACTTAGGAAGGAATAGGCTTTTTTGATACCTTGGTCTTCATAGTTTAATAAGCGATTGTTTATTTCCAAGAGTAATTCCGCTTTTTCTTGGATCGATATCTCAAAAGGATTAATTTCAATGGGAGTTACATATCTATCTTGATATGCCTCTACAGGAACTAACCTGACTGGTTCTTGCTGAGATAAGCGACTACCTTTAGCAATTTCTACTGCCAGATTGACGATTCTGGTAATTTCTTCTGCTGTCTTGCGATGGGAAGCAGCAAAACCCCAAGCACCATCTAATAGTACTCTCACACCAAAACCTGAACTCACATTATCTGCCAGATTTTTCAAAGAGCGATCGCGTGCGTTCAATCTTTGGTTACGATAGTTACAAAGGCGAATATCACCATATTCGCAACCAGCTTGGCGAATTAGTTTTACTGCAAGGTTGGCTAGTTGTTGAGTTGTTTGCTGTGGAGGTGCTTGTACCATGTTTAGACTATCGAGTGAGAAACTTAACTTAGATGGTAACGCTATTTTTAGAGTTAGATCATAGTGATTATTTTATCTTTCCGTCAAAAGAAGACCCACGGCTATGCCGATGGGATGAATTTTGAAGTCGCCCTAAAGGATCCCTAAAGGGTACACCAAAGGGTACACCTTCGGATAACCGCTTCGCATAAGGGATGCTTTCGGTTAGAAAGCATATCCAATCGACTTGTTGAACAAGGTTGAGTGGTTTACATGAACAACTGTTTTGTGGTAAGCTTTTGCCATGAAGCAGTTAAGAGGATTCAAGTACAGATTTTACCCAACTTCGGCACAGCGATTAGAGTTGGCGCAGACCTTTGGCTGTACAAGGTACGTATACAATTGGGCATTGGCACTTAGAACCAATAGCTACTACCAAGATAATGTTCCTTTAAGCTATACGGATACTAGCAATGCTCTAACTAAACTTAAGAAAAACCCTGAGAAAATGTGGCTAAGAGCTGTTTCATCTGTACCATTACAGCAAGGATTGAGGCATCTAAATACTGCTTTTCAAAACTTTTTTCAAGGTAAAACTAAGTATCCTAAGTTTAAGAAAAAGAGTAATCCTCAGTCAGCCCATTATGCGCCTAATGCTTTTAAGTGGGTTGAGGGAAAGCTAACCTTAGCCAAGATGTCTCAACCTTTAAAGATTAGGTGGAGTAGATATTTCACAGGTAAGCCCAAGAGCGTGACTGTCTCCAAAGACCCAAGTAATCGGTATTTTGTATCATTCTTAGTGGAAGAAGAACTAGAACAATGGAGTCCTGGTACAGAAGAAATTGGGATTGACCTTGGGCTCAAAGATGTAGTTGTGACTAGTAATGGGTTTGCTTCAGGAAACCCCAAACACTATCAAAAATATCAAACTAGACTAAAAACTCTACAACGCAGATTAGCCAAAAAAGAGAAAGGGTCAAACAACAGACATAAGGCAAGATTAAAGCTGGCAAAGCTTCACGCTAAGATAGCCGATTGCCGAAAAGATTGTCTTGGTGCGCGTTCCTTGGGCGAGGAAACCTCGCCAGGGTCGCACCGCTTTTTACACAAGTTGAGTACCAAATTAGTTAGTTAAAGCCAAGCTATCTATACTGAAACTCTGGCAGTAAAAAATATGATGGCTAATCATCAATTAGCCAAAGCTATAGCTGATTGCGGTTGGAGCGAGTTTTTGCGCCAACTAGAATATAAGGCTAAATGGCATGAGCGTAAAATTGGTGCAATTAATCGATGGTTTCCATCTTCTAAACGTTGTAATTCATGCGGTCATATTTTAGACAAGCTTCCTCTTGAGGTTAGAGAGTGGACTTGTCCTAGCTGTAACTCTCATAACCTGAGAGACAAAAACGCAGCTCTAAACATCAAAGCGGTCGGGCAGACCGTGTTGGCTTGTGGACTAAGCTCTAGCGGGGATCAGTCATTGACTGATCTAGTTATCTTGGGATGAATCAAGAATCCCCCGGTCTCCGACGGCGGTAGTGTCAATACTACGATAAGGCGAATTAGGATTTGCTCAGAAAGTTTCAAACGTTGAGCTATGGGGTTGACAGGATTACTTTTTTAGTATAGGAAAAGATATTTACTCATTTTTCACTCACTCATGAAGATTGGTGGCTTATATGAGGTGCTGTCACTTGCGCGAGAGAGATGCTGGGGTTTCCCCAAGTGTTTATACGCGCCGTCCCCTCCCTAAAACAT
>JASJDB010000229.1 GCA_030065315.1 Xenococcaceae cyanobacterium MO_167.B52
ATTCGCCAGCATTGGTCGATTGAGCGTGAGGGACGCTGGGGTTTCCCTATGCGAAGCGGTATCCTTTAGGGCAGCATGTCCAATCACGCTGTTGAGAACCAACTCCATTGGGTCGAGCGATGTGACTTTTGGGGAAGATGCCTGTCGCATCCGTACAGGCAATGCTCCTGAAAATATGACGGTGAGGGATGCTTTCGCTCAGAAAGCATATCCAATCACCGTGTTCGCTTTACTCAAGCGGTGGAGCATTAATCTACTTAATCAAGAAACGAGCTTTAAGAAAAGCACTCGTCAGAAAGCGATGCCCTAAAGGATATACGAAGTGGTATGCTTTAGCATTCCCTTCGGTCACAGGCGGTCTTGGGGGTTTCACGGTTAAACCGCACAATGCCCCCATGAGCGATATGCGGAGCGGTATCCTTTAGGACTGCATCAAGACAGCGAGGCGAGCCAGTATGGATTCAACCTATTTACTGAAAGTTCTTAACGCCTCAATTCCCTTACAGTCTAACTCTGCTGAGGGCTAAATTTTCTTGCGTTTACCCTGCTTTTGTCTATATAAGTTTATATCTTTTGTTTCCTAGCATTCTCGGAAATTCTTTTTCAAGTTTGTTGGTAATCTTAAACTGTATCTTTTTAGTCTTTGGACTAAGGGATAAGTACGATCCTCTCGTAAAAAAGAAATCTAAATACACAATTTTTTATTCTAGTTTCTCTAGTAACTAATTAAATGTCCCGATTTTCAAGAACCAGAAGTATAAAGAAGGATATCTAATAGGAGGCAGAAAGTTAAATAGCTACTTGGAAAAAATAATTAACCTTCTGGACTAGATAATTAACTTAATGCCTTTATTTTTCAGGAGTAAACATGGTAGAAGAAAACATCAAAGTGCTTGAAGCGATCAAAAAGTTCTCTGATATTAGAGAACCTCTGCTAGAACAAACTACTAATAAGATAGCATCGTTTATGGTAGCCACTGGAAGAAAATTTTACGTCCCTCCAGAAGAGCAAGAATTATTGGACAAGGAATTAGTCTTGGTCTATCAAGAAAAACAAGATTTAATCGACAAATTACATCAGCAAAAAAAATGGAGTTCTATTCGATCTTTTCGGAGAAACAGATATCGAAATAGTGCCAGAGCTAGATTAAAATTAGTTAAAAAAATCTTAAAAAGAAGACTTTATTTAGCAGATTGGCAAGCCGAAGATTCAGACAGAATAAGTAATATTTGGGAGTCATAATGGTTAACTGGGTACTTGGAAAAATAATTAACCTCTTGGACTAGGCAATTAACTAAACATCTTTCTTTTTCAAGCAGAAAGTAAACTTATTATACCCCACAAATCAATACTGATGAGAAAACAAAAGTGAATAAAATTAACAGACAAAATATTTACAAAGTGATAAATAAACTGTCATGAATTAAGTGAATATATTATAATATAGAAAATCAAGTTTCAAGAAAACTAATAGCATTTAAAGGCTACAAATCATCTCAAAACAAATCTTTAATTTATTGTAAAACTATGCAAGCACTTGTCAAAGTTACTCCTCAAAAATCAGCACAAAAAACTGTTTCTAGTTATTTAACTGTTATGGATGGAGACAAGCAAAAGTTATATTCTTTAAAAGAATTTTCAATGCAATATAAGTCTTATAAACAATTCGATCCTAAATATACAAAAAGTATTTATTTCTCTAAAGATATTTTTGTAGAAGGATTTGATTACTTGAACTTAATCATTGGGGAATGTTGGATTTCCTTTCTCTCTTGGCACGATGTTTTGTTAGCAGGGTCACAAGCTTTGCTCATGCGAAGCAAGGGAGTTAGAGATGAAAAAATTATCGATACTTTGTCCAGGCTTTATCCTTGATTGGGATATTTTTAAATTTCAAGGTGCTATCGGAGGGCGTTTATGTTGGAAAATCTAGAAATCGAACTTGATAATATCATCACAAAAAAACAACAGAAAAATATTCTAGAAAAATACAAATTTAACAATCAATTTTTTGTTTATTGTCGTATAGAAAAACTCTGGAAAATCATCATCAATAATTCAGAAAAACTCAATTGTACTAATGAATTACTTGGGAATTATGAAATAGAAATTATGCCTGAGTTAAGAGCAGCGTATCCAGAATTGGCTGGAATAAATGATGCTAGTTTATACAGATTATACGATGATTTTTTAGATAATTGTAATTTACTTAACGCTTGGAAAGTAAATAGAGAAAAAGCTTTTTTGTTTTATTTAATTTGCTGTCTGGCAAGTTTTGAAATTCATGACCCAGGCGATATTTTTTTTGGAGAAATTATGGCTTATTTCTTGCTCCAGGATAAAAGCTTAGAATCTGCCAAAGTTTTAGCGATGCAAATTAAAAAACTTTATTCTTCTTATAAATTCTATTTTTAATTAAAATTTTATGAAAATTAAATTGTTTCTAGTAGTATCGGGAATAGTTATAGCTTTACTAATTTATCTTCAATATTATTTGGCAATTTTCTTGGTTTTATCCTGTGTTTACAATTGCTGTATTTGGCAAAGATATAAAAGTAAGAGCAATCAAAAAACCAACCATTATATCACTTTTTTGTTATGTATATTTTTTATCTTTACTTTTGTGTTGGGGATTAATTTATTGACAGATTTGTCGGTCTACGACGACTTAGAAATTCTAAAGTATAAATTCATTCAATTTAAAATTATTATTGTAATGTATTTGAATTATTGTTTGTATATTTTGGAAATGGATTTTTTTAGTTTACTAAATAACAAGTTCTTAAATGATTAACTTTCTGGACTAACCAACTAACCCAATCCTTCCCCTTTCCCAAGCAGATAATTAGCTTAATCCTTCTCTCCCGAAGCCCAATCAAACCAAACAGGAACTTTCTTCAAAGTCAAACCTCATCAAATCCTTGGTCTGTTCATAGAACTCCGACGAAACCTGAGTATCTTGATAAGCCTTGATAATCACTTTGACTATCAAGTTAGTTAAGACAAATACTAAACCTATTATATAAGCCAAAGCTAGAATAACAGATAGCCCTACTATCAAAGGTGATTCTGAATCTTGACTATTGTTTACTTTGTCACCAATTAAAGATATTTGGCTATTAGACTTAGGAATATTCTGGTCTAAATCGAAGGGTATAACTTTGGGATTTTCTTGGGTAAATTCTTGGTATTGCATTGTTTTTTCCTTGAAGCGATAGTTTAATTTTGAGATTATTTTTGTTGAGTTAATCTCTGGTTTTGTCGAATAGTTACATTGGAATTATAGTCAATTTGGAACTTTGAAAACTTAAGAAAATAAGAAGTAGTAACTTTTATTACTTTTTCTCAAAGTTTATCTCACCCTTGATTAACTTAGTAAGCTTTTGTGTATTATGAAAATTGTAGAATCTTAGACAAAATATCTAGGAAAAAAAGGTAATGTGTCCAAGAGCATTTGCTAAAAGGGTAATAGTCAGTGTTCAAATATTTAATAGATGCCATAAAAGAAAAGTAATATTAAGAAGAAATTCTTCAACACAAAAACCAAAAGAGCAAAATCAATTGTTAGCAATAGAACAATTCGCTCTTAGTAAAGGTTTAATCTTGCTATTTTTAGTACCTATTTTATGGCTAATTACAGCAGAGTTTTCCAGAATTCAATCTCAAGCTAAGACCGAAATTGCTGAATCCAAGCCCAAAATAGCTGCTATTCCTTTTAAAGGTTTTACAGACAATGAGTTAGAACCTAAAATTGAAACGATAGAATTAGTTGGTACAAATCAAGAATTTAATCATAATTCATTGAGCCTAACTAAATACTTTAAAAGCCAACCAAATTTACTTGCTCAAATTTATTCTAACTTGAAAATTGTGGGAGAATGGTTCAAAACAAACCAAATTTTCTCAGCTAATGAATTTGTACTTAGGTCTGTAGCCTTTAGCCCAGATGATAAATACCTGGTTAGTGGAGGTGAGAATCGCATAATATGGTTGTGGGATATTAAGAGTCAACAACTCTTCCGTAACTTGACGGGTCATAAATCTTGGGTCAGGTCTGTAGCCTTTAGCCCAGATGGTAAATACCTAATCAGTGGTAGCGAGGATCGAACAATAAGGTTATGGTCGATTGAGAATCAAAAACTGCTCCGTACCTTTAGGGGTCATAAATCTTGGGTCAGGTCTGTAGGGTTTAGCCCAGATGGTAAATACATCGTTAGTAGCAGTAATGACCAGACCATAAGATACTGGGATGTTGAAAATCACAGAAGTCTTCATACTTTTGAGGGTCATGAATCAGAGGTCAAGTCTGTAGTCTTTAGTCCAGATGGTGGATATCTGGTCAGTGGGAGTGATGATCAGACCATAAGATTGTGGGATGTTAGGAGTCAAAGACTGCTCCGTACCTTGAGGGGTCATGAATCATCGGTCAATGCTGTTGCCTTTAGTCCAGATGGTAAATACATCATCAGTGGCAGTAATGACCAGACCATAAGATACTGGGATGCTAAGAGTCAAAGACTGATTCGTACTTTTGAAGGTCATGAATCATCGGTCAATGCTGTTGCCTTTAGTCCAGATGGTAAATACATCGTCAGTGGCAGTAATGACCAAACTCTAAAATTGTGGAATGTTAAGAGTCAACGACTGGTTCGTACCTTGAGGGGTCATGAATCAGCGGTCAATGCTGTTGCCTTTAGCTCAGATGGTAAATACATCGTCAGTGGCAGCAGTGACCAGACCATAAGATTCTGGAATGTTGAGCAATCCCTATAAGACAAACTGAGTCAGCATAGACAATCAAAAAGGTGATTTTTTTGAGTCTCCCAGTAAATTGTGGATTAATCTCTCCCGTAACCTTGTAGATCTCTGTTGTTGTTTGACCTGCTCAACAGCGATCGCTCTTTTTGATAAGATTTGTTGCCCACCGTACACAAATTCTGGCAACAATACCAAAATTGCGTTCGCTCATTTTGAAACATTCAGAGTGATGAATCAAAGAGAAAAACTACTTCAATATCAGTTACTCGATACATTGGTTTAGTAGGTTTTTCAGTGGTAATAAATTCTTCGGCATTAACGGATATAGCAGCAGCTATATGTAAAGCATCCATAGCAGCTAAACCATATTTACAGGCAATGTTATGTGCCTCTTGAATAACTTGCTCTGTATCGTTAGCCCAGTAGGTAACAGCATTAAAAAATGTCTGGTAAAATTCAGTTTCGTCAATTTGGCGATGATAAATAGCTTTAGGGAGAACTTCTAGCTTAATAAAGTTACTCGAAGCGAATTCTCTATGAGCAGAAGCTAGAATTGATATGGCTTTATCGGATAAATTTTCTGTACCTCTTGACGCTGTAACTAATACTCCCGAATCAATAAAAGTTATAGTCATTCGCTGACATTTTCTAAGCCACCCCTACGATTGATCACCTCTTGTTCGATTTCTTCTTGATTTAACAAAGGTTCACCATTGGCTACTATTTTGGCTCGAAGATAGCGTAAGCGTTCTCCTAAAGCAGTGGTTTTGGGTGGATTTGATTGACTAAGAGATTCAACAAATTGTAAAACTTGCTGTTTTTGAGCTGAAGGTAAATTGCGCCATTTCTCGATTAATTGTTGTTCTGTGTTCATGAATGTATTGATGAGTCCTTATTTCTAGGATATCTTGATTGCCCATAGGTTTACTATCTATATTGATTAATCGTCAGAAGCGATCACACCAAAAACAGCAAGTTTTAAAAGAAGTATCGACAAATAAAATTATTCTTCTGTAGATTTAGAGTCTTTCAGTTGGCGCTTGAGGACTGGCGCTGCGCCCAGGGAGCCGAGAGTTAGGAAACTGAGGATGGAAGTAGGTTCGGGAATAGTATTGATTGGTCTAACGAAAGTTGCATATCCTACACCCCAAGGATTGCCTAAATCTTGAAACGGCTTCCAAACAATTGTTTCAGCCTCACTCCACGTGGTATATAGTCCATAAAATTTCCCGTTAGAACCCCGATCATCATAGCCAAGTATTGGAACAAAATGATCAGTGCTGCCGTTACCATCGGTATCAACGAGAAACATCAATGGGCGATTGGAATCGATTTCTAATACTAAGTCATCCCAGTTGAACAAGCTAGCAGAAGATTGACTACTAAACCTTTTATTTTGAGCCTCAAAATTAGATCCTCGGAAGTTAGCATATCCGGTAAATGCGTCATCAGCGAAAGACAGATAGCTCCATCCAAAAGGTAAAGGATCTACCGATGTTTGAAACCAGTCGGCAATACTAGTAAAGGGTGGAATCGGACCGGGAGCATCTGGAGTCGGATCGTATTTAGCGTTGCGAGCAGGACTTGATATTTGATCTTGAACATTAACTGTGAAAAAAACGTCGTTTTCCCTAGCATCAAAGAGATTAGGATAGCCAGATAAATCCCAATATCCTATTATAGAGGCAGCAGCAGTAGGTCCACAACCACGATACCAATTATATGCTGGTACAGAGTTAATGACTTGAGCCGAAAGGGAGGCAGCTCCATCCGAGCTAGTGAAATTTGCTCCACCACATTCTGAATTAATTAAATTAAAGGATAAAGCCGATTCGCTGATTCCTCCAATTAGTAAGCCTGTTGATAGAAGAGTCAGAGAATATTTGGGGAATTGGACCTTGAGAAATTCCATTTTGGGTTGGTGCCTATTTAGTGTGATTAGTGTGCTCATCTCTCTTGCAGCTGAACCAAGTAACAGCGCCATCCAACACTAATGATGATTCAAGGTCTAAACTACCCGATCCCTCGCTATCAGGAAAGTACCTATCCGCACACTTTACAAATCTTTGCTTCCTTCTGACTGAGCTGATAATTGCTTAAATAATTGAATTACTTGCCAATCATCTCTTTCCACTTCAAGTATTTCTGTCCTAAGAGTGATCGCGCACTGCCTGCTTTCGCAGAGAGTTCACTCGTTACTCGCGATCGCTTTAGATGACCCCACAATCAAAGCCAGTTTCTTACTCCTAGTCAATCCCGTATAAAAGAGATTATGACAGAACATTATGTAATTTTGAGTGTAAAGAGGAAGAATAACAACTACGCTATTGATAGTCAAATTTTAAACAGGTTTCTTGAGGAAAAAATCTGAAAATTCGAGGATTTATGGCAGCTACTGTCCTGATTCTGGGACTCAGTCTCCTAACTTCATTAGTATTTGAGCTATTTAGATAAAGTGCAGAACTTTATTTACTCCCCATTCCCAAGAGTAATTGAAAAAGTTGAACAATAAGATTAATTTTGTTCAATTAGAACAGTTACAGCAGCAACCGCAAGAAGCATTTCATCATTTTTATCATCTAGTTCAGGGATAGCTCGACCCTCAACCACCATCCCGCCATTTTCTACAGTTAGGGTTTTCTTTCCAAAAGGTAAAACGGCTAAAACCTCTTCTTTCCTAACTTGCTCTGGATAAGGCACGGCTACTTTAACTTCGACAATCATTTGATGAGGATTGCTTAAACCAGCCACTTCCCAAACCCCAGGCAAGGCATTGTGAGCAATAGCATTACGCACGGCTCTGGCTGCTGCTACAGTGGGGTCTTGACCGTGTTGGTCAACTCCCATTCCCATTTCAATAATTAAACGTTTACGCTCTACAGTCATTTAATTGAAAATTTTGGATTGATCATATTCACGCCTTAGTTGTTGGTTCTAACTGCGCTCACAGTTATTATTCTATAGAGTCAAAACTTACCATGCCAGAGTCCCATAGTGGGGACTCTCTAATCTCTCTTTTAACCTTGTATATCTTTTCTGTTGCTTGACTTGTTTCACGGCAATGGCGATCGCTTTTTCCGAACCAACAATCAATGCTAGTTTTTTACTCCTAGTCAACCCCGTGTAAAAGAGATTTCGGCTCAACATAATGTAGTGCTGAGTATAGAGAGGAAGGATAACAACAGGATATTCTGAACCTTGAGATTTATGTATGGAAGTTGCCCAAGCTAAGGTAATTTCGTTTAAATCAGCATAATCATAGGTTACATCACGCTCATCAAAGTTAATAATGACTTCTTTCTCAATATGGTCAAATTCCATTACCTGACCTAAATCACCGTTAAACACTTCCTTGTTGTAGTCATTTTTTAACTGCATCACGCGATCTCCTACTCTCAAGATAGTATCTCCTCTGACTAACTCATCTTTACCAGGAGCGTGAGGATTGATTAGCTGTTGCAGTACTTTATTGAGATGACTTGTACCAACTACACCACGAGTCATGGGACATAAAACCTGAACATCAGTAGCAGGATTAAAACCAGTCTTAGGTATATAATGCTCAATTAGTTCGCAGATAGTTTGTACTCCATGTTCGGCTTCTGTGCCTCCAGGATGCCAAAGACAATCAGTTTGAGCTGTCATCGAAATTTTTTCTAGTTGAGGAATTATCCCTTGATTAATTTGATGGGCAGTACGAATAATCGAACTTTGGGCAGCTTGACGGAAAACTTGAGTTAGACGAATGACAGGGATTTTGTCTGAAGCGATTAAATCTTTGAGGATATTCCCTGGTCCCACACTAGGCAGTTGATCAATATCCCCGACCAGCAACACCTGACAATTTTCTGGAATAGCTTTGAACAGGGAATGAGCTAGAAACAAATCTACCATACTAGATTCATCTATAACGATCGCACTACATTCTAATTGATTCTCTAAATCTCTTTTAAAACCCATTTTAGAAGGCTCAAATTCCAGCAGCCGATGAATAGTTTTAGCCTCAACTCCTGTCATTTCGCTCAAGCGTTTAGCTGCTCTACCTGTGGGTGCAGCACAGAGTATTTTACGCCCCATCGCTTTCCAAAGTTTAACAATGGTACCAGTGACAAAAGATTTTCCTGTTCCTGGTCCTCCTGTTAGAATCATCAGTTTTTCTGAGGCTGCTTTGAGTACAGCAATATATTGTTGTGGTGATAATTCAATTTTCCTCGATGCAGTGTAACGCTCAATCCAGCTTTTAACTCGCTCTGGATCTACATCTAAACTGGCTTGGAGTTTCTGTATTAGTAATTTAGCTAAGTGTTTTTCGCTGTAAAAGAAGCTGGGCTTATAGTAAATTAATTCATCATCTAATTCCTTGATTAACTGTTCTTCAGTGACCATCTCGGAAAGGATTCCTAAAATCCCTGACTCCTCTGCTTCATGCTCTTCCGTAGTTAGTAGCTCTTTAGTAGAAGGAACAATTTTATTTTCAGGTAGATAACAATGACCATCTTCTCCCGCTTTATCTAGAACATGAAGTACCCCAGCACGATAACGAAACTTAGACCAGGGGGATACTCCCACATTACGAGCTATTTGATCTGCTGTAAGAAACCCAATCCCAAATATAGCAATCGGATTTGATTTGTGAAAAACCGATAGGCGATCGCGAAAGAAAACTATTCAAGAATGCTCTTCATCCATGTATTACATGGATGAAGAGCATTCCAACCAAAATTAGGTAAAATCATAGGGTTGCAGAGTCTCTTAACTGAATTATGGTAGAGAATTCATCAAATCAAAGTGAGTTAGAAAGGCTTAAAGCTTTCCTTAAAGAAAGACGAGATGG
>JASJDB010000003.1 GCA_030065315.1 Xenococcaceae cyanobacterium MO_167.B52
GGATTTCGTACAATCTATTTATAAGCCAATTGTGTCCACTGTAATTGCGCCAGTTAGGTCAGCACCTATCAAGTTAGCGTCAGTGAAATTAGCCTTCGACAAGTCAGCGTTGACCAGAAGCGCATTCTCAAAGTCAGCATTAGTGGCAATACCATCGACAAATGTAATGGCAGTTAGATCGGCTCCGATATTATCGGCATCAGCTCCGTCACTCAAGTTGGCACCATCGAGATTAGCATTGTTCAAAATAGCTCCATTAAGAACAGCATCTTCAAGTTGCGCTCCACTTAAGTTAGCCCCTGTCAAGTCCACACCACTGAAATTAGCTCCATTAAGGATAGCTCCACTCAGGTTAGCACCAGTAAGAGTAACACCAGAGAAATCGACTCCAGTCAGGTCAACATTACTCAAATTGGCACTGTTCAAGTTGGCATTAGTAATATCAACTCCAGTCAAGTTAGCGTTACTTAAATCAATTCCTTCAAGAAAGGCATTGTCTAGTTGAACCCCTCCAGAAAGATTCGCTCCAGTAGCAATAGCGTTATTGAGGTTGGCTCCACTAAGATCGGCTCCAGTGAGATTAGCACCAGCTAGAATAGCACGTTCCAAAAATAAGCCTTCCGCACTGATATTAATGAGAATACTGCTACTGAGGTTAGTATCAGCCAGACTAGCATTAGTTAAGGTAGCGTTGCTCAATTCAGTGTTGGATAAGTTGATGTCTTCGGCACTGACATTGCTCAAATTAGCACCAATAAAAGTAGTATTGTTAAAGCTTCCATCAGTGATGGCTAGACCACTTAGGTTAGCACTGTCAAAGGTAGAGTCATTGACGCTGACATCCGTAAAGTTGCTTAGTTGAAAGTTAGCACCAGTGGCATCGACATTGTTAAAGATGACCCCCTCTAAATTTGCGCTTTGAAAGTCCACATTGGTCAAAATAGCGTCGGTAAAGTCAGTGGCTTTAAAGTCAGCAAATGTGGCTGTAGCTCCAGCTAGATTCGCTCTAATAAATTTAGTTCTTTCAGACTGTTCGCTACTAAAGTTAGCACTGTCTAGTTCAGCATCAACTAGTGTAGCGTCAGTGAAATTGCTCTGTTGCCCTTTAACTAAAGTTAGATCAGCTCTTGTTAGGTCAGCACCAACGAAGGAAGCCTTAAATAGATCCGCTTCGGAGAGAGTAGCCTCTAGGAGAATCACTCCATCAAAAATAGCGTTTTGTGCGGTTATTTTAAAGAGATTTGCTCTAGTACCGTCTTGTCCAGTAAAGTCTTGATTGTTTAGATTTTGTTCAGATAGATTAATTTCTGGCTGCAACATTACCATTATTGTTTGTTTTAATTAGAAAATATCCTATTTTTTTAAGTAGTCAATGAATGTATAGCGGTTCTCATTTTAATGAGATACAACAGATATCTTGGTTTTCGTTCATGGTTCATGGTTCATTGACTGTACCTCACTTATTTGAGAAAGGCTATATAATTTTTAACTACAAAGTAGGTGGATTTTAGAATATTATGGTGGTTTAGTGAAAATTCGGATAATAATATTTTGTTTATTAGTTCCAGGTGTTTCTTATTACTTTTTTATTAGTTTTAAGTCTTAGTTTATGAGTTAATTATTAGTTCCGATACTATCTGAATTTTATCTTTACTGTGCTAATTTTAAGATTGTATATTTAATGTTAACGGTTTAAATTAGTTTAAGCTGTAATTACTTAGAGAGCTTGAAAAATGACTTCATCTATTAATCTATTAGTTAAATAATTAATCTATTAATAAATACAAAATAATTACTTGGCTTACCCAAGTTAAAAATTCAATACTGTTTGGATAAGCCTAAAAACTTAATGAAATTAGGGAGTGTGGGGAGTGTGGGAGGTGTGGGGAGAGAGTGGAGAAAGTCTTGCTCCCTTGTCCTCCCCTTCTTCTCCATGTTCTCCATCCTCCGAAGGACGTTCTTCTCTCTCTTTCTCAACAGATAACTTTTTTAACCGAACAGTATTGCTACAGCCCCGATGCTCTCATAATATCACCAAGATTAGAACAATAATTATTCAAACCAAAGCTGGCAGGAATAACAGGATTTTTGTAGGTAAAATGACGATAGTTTAAGGAAAAATAACTCCAAGAATCCATTTGAATACGGAACAGTTTGATTAAAATGTTTGCCAACCAAATATATAGAGGAATACGAAGATAAATTTTCTTATTAAAATATTGACATATATCCGCGATCGCGTTATTTACAGTAATACTAGAATTGCCTAAAACTAAATATTTAATCGCTTTTTCTGAAGTATCCCATTGATTTTTTGCTTCTGGATGTTCAACTAAATAATTAACTATATAAGCTATGTCTTGAGCATGAATATAATGCAAACTACCATCAGCTTTAAACCATTTAATCACCCCCAACCATTTAACAATTTCTGGTAATCCTGAAGATAAATGGGACATAGGTTTATTGTTATCACCACCAAAAACTAAAGTGGGAAATAGGGCGACAGTTTTATCGGCTATATCTAGTTGATTTAATTGATTTAAACATTGATATTTTGTTCTAATATAATCAGTGCCAAATTTTTCCGCTTCTGACAGTAGATCATTATTATGATTTAAAATACTAGCTGTCGAAAAATATAATATTTGTTCGCATATTTCTGGATTCAGGGTTTTTATTAAAGATAAAGTTTTTACCACATTAATATCATAAGACTCTTTAGCTCCTCCCCAAGAGGTAGCAATTAAAATTGCAATATTAATCTTTTCTTGGAGTAAAGTTTTATAAGATTCAATATTTTGTAAATCTCCAGTTAAAATATTAATACAACTATTAGGTTTCCATTGTTCAGGAATTTTAGAAATATTTCTGACTAATAGGTTTAGTTGATAGTTAGGATTTTTGCTTAAAATCTCAACAATATATTGCCCAATACATCCAGTAGCACCAGTAATAAATATTTGCTTCATTAAAATAGCTAAGATCAAGTTTGTTTGACTGATAAAAAAGAAAGATTAAAATATTTTAATCTAATTGGGATTTTATTTCTAATAAAGGATTAGGCAAAAACTCGGTAGATTTTACTTCTGGCATAATAGTAAGATATGGTTGCAATAAACTATCTTCTACCCAGGCGGAATAATAGTTAACTTTAGTAGTGTTTTTAGTTAATTCTAATATTTGTAGATCACCACGTAGAGTATTGATATCAAAGATATATTCATCATTAGGTTGCCCTGAACTAATCCCTAGCGCACCACCACCAACCAAATTCAATTCCACCTCATCTAAACCCCGAACAAACTTATTGCCTTGCCAATGCCAATTACTTCCTACCCAATATAATAATGCTTCCCATACAGGGGGTTCTATATCATCGTAATAATATTCATTCCATGTAATTGCTCCGATATCATTTAACTCTACTGTCATGGCACTTTCTTGTCTAATCTCATACCGACCTTTAAGAGGTTCCTGTTGTTTTGGTAACCACCAAAGTACTTCTATGGTTTGATCTGAGTCTTTAGCAATAATAGTTCCATCCGCAGTATCATCTAATAAACTGCTATAAATTGGCAATTCTTCCTTGGGTAATTGCGCCATCACAGCAAAACGCCAACAATTCCAACTATCATCAGTCTTAATAGTCTGCCACTTTACTTTACAAATACCGTTACCTGTTCCAACCCAGAGAATATCATTTTCTAGGTGTAGTTTGGTAGGAATTGCACCGACAATTGGACTGTTGCGTACTCGGTAGCTATCGATTTCACCCCTAGTATAATCTGAATTATTAGGGCGATATGCTACTAATCCCATACTAGGTATATAAGGATTTCCTTCTCCTGTTAACTGAGTAGCAAGCCAAAAAATTGGCTGATCGGGAGTTCCTGTAATAACTAAATCATTAACTATTTGATCTGCTATTTCTGGGGGTTTAATGACAGTTATCTGATTAATTTCAGGATTATAACTGACTATGGTGGCAATTCCACCAAATCCTTCACCACGATAGGTAAAAATTGTCCAAAATAGGCGATCTCGATAAACTAGAGGTGGGGAAATTTCGGGAATACCTAATTCTATACCCGCTCTTGCTGCTTTAGTTTCTTCTAGGGTATAAAGTATTTGCTGTTGTAATTGAGGAGATTCGGAGGAAATTAATTCAAAAACAACTTGTTTGTCCCCATCAAGTTTTACTGTATATTGATATTCTTTATCTTCTATTTGAACATTTTTATATTGCTCTGATTCTAAATTATTTTCCAATTTTGAAGGTGATGTTGCTTCAATAATCCAGTTATTATTACCTCGACATAACGTAAATTTGTAGTTAAAGGCTTTAAATACTATTGTATCTTCCTCAGGGATAATTTCTTTTATTTGATAATTAAAAGCATTATTAAAACCGTATTCTTCACTATCGATTTTAATAAAAGCCAAGTCTTCTGGTGGTGTAGGACAATTGACAGGTTGCTCAATATTTTCAGTGATTATGTCAGTATTATTAGTCGATTTGCAACCAGTAATTATAGTAAAGCCAAGTAATATTGCCACAAAAATTCTGATTTTGGTTGGGGTCAAGAGATTATTTAAACTTAAATTATAGATTGTCAATTGTTTATTCATAATTTAATTATCCAGGCACACTAGCTAAACTTTCTTTCAGTCTGCTCATCTAATTTCTAACCAAAATCATATCCTTGAAAAGTTCACGAGTAGAGAGTTTATCTTGCCTTTTGGCAGAAGACCCGACAGCATAGCCGAAGGGATGAATTTTGGGCAACAGCTATGTTTACAAAATATAAAGAAAAGACTATCATTTCAAATGATCTCATCAACTTTGTAATGCAACAGGAATGATATTTGTCCTAAAGGATACCCCTTCGCATATTGAGAATATAAACTTTATGAGTTGGAGCGTCGATAAGCAACCAAAAACTTGTCTATAATTATTCATAGTTGTTTATTTTGGATAATTTTTGAGTAACAGTATAGGGTTATTCTGTAAACAATCTCTGGATATGGGAATAAGACAATTCTTTACTATCCTAGAATATGTTTGTTAAATACAAGAATCCATCGCCTACGGCGACGGGAGGTTCAATTATTATTTATTAAAATGACCAAACCCTTAAGCTGGCAAGAATTAGAAAAGCTAACAGACTGGCAAATCGACAAAATTAATGGAGTTACCAACTCCCAGGCTAGGTTACGCTTATTTGGTCATAATGAATCAGATATACGAGTTACCTTATATCGGGATAATCATGCTTGGTGTCCCTATTGTCAAAAAATTTGGCTATGGCTAGAGGAAAAACAAATTCCCTATCGCATCGAGAAAGTAACTATGTTTTGTTATGGAACGAAAGAGCCTTGGTATAAGCGAATTGTTCCATCGGGTATGTTACCAGCCATTGAACTTGACGGACATATTATTACTGAAAGTGATGATATCTTAATTGCTTTAGAGCAAGTTTATGGAGTATTAAAATATGGCATGAAAGACTCCATAGTTATGCCTTTGCGACAACTAGAAAGACTGCTATTCAGAGCTTGGTGTGCTTGGTTATGCTATCCTGCGAGACTACCTGGTGCAGAAAAACGGAATCGGGAGCAATTTACAGATGTAGTTGAAATGGTAGAAAAAGCTTTAGCAAAGATCACCTCACCTTATTTCCTAGATGATTTTAGTACAGCTGACGTCATTTTTACCCCCTATGTAGAAAGAATGAACGCCAGTCTTTATTACTATAAAGGTTATTCTCTTAGAGAAGAAAATCCCCGCTTGTCTGACTGGTTTGATGCTATGGAAAGCCGAAGCACCTACCGAGGTACTCAAAGCGATTTTCATACCCACGTTCATGATTTGCCACCTCAAATGGGAGGTTGTTGGTCAAATGGAACACCACAAACCAAGCTAAATCAGGACAAAGTAGATAATGGTGATTGGTTTGGACTTCCTGATGTAACTTATACTGAGCCTGAAACTTCTCGCGCTGAAGCTCTCTCTAGGGTGATTAAACATCATGCTAATATTATTCGAGTTAATCCTGCTGAGGACGAGTTATTTGATGAAGCCTTGCGTTGTGCTTTAACTCATATGATGACAGCAGAAACTTGTAAACCTCCTGCTGGTTCCGATGCTGGACTACGCTACTTACGAGATAGAATTAATGTCCCTCGTGATATGTCTATCTATGCAGCCAAACGATTAAGACAATCTTTAGAAGCTACTGCTGCTTTGGTAGGAAATAAGCAAGGTATTCCAATTCCTTTTAAGCATAGAAAAGATCAAGACCCTGTTAATTTTGTCTAAAGATCAGGTTTTGATCCTGGCTTAACTAAGGCAATCGTATTAGTTATTCCCCCAATATATTGCCAAACAAAAAGGGTTGACTAATCTAATAGAGTCAACCCAAATGCTTGGGAACGCGCTTCAAACTAAATTCTTAATTATCATTTATTGAAGAACCAACTTAACGTTGGCATTTTGTAAACCGCGTTGCTTAACTTCAGCCAAAGTTTTGTTAACAGCGTATTTTTGATTGATGGAATTGATTAGTTCAGTTTGGTTGTGCTTTTTAGCAACACCCCAAAGGTCAGCGATTAAATCAAAAGTTCCATCGCTATTCTCTGACCAACCTAAATCGTATTCACCCTCAAGAACAGCTACGATGTCAGCACGAACTTTCTGTCCGTTATAACCACGAACATCAGCTTCAGTTTTTACACTAATGCCAAGGTCACGCAGAGAGTTAGTTAAGATTTCAGCGTCAGCGATCTTGGTGCGTAGAGTACTAAAATGAGACATGAGATTTCCTCCAGTAGAAGAGAATTAAACAACAACTTTAAGTTTAGACCTGCCTTAATTGGGAATTTTAAGACAGCTTTTTGAAACAAACTGCTGACTAAATTTCAGTCAGCCTTTACTTCCGCATACCACGGAAGAAAGCCTTTTAAAACTCCAGTCGCTGGTATTCAGCAACTGAAGCAGATGCAGGACGCGCCCTTTGTCTTGCCCAATCCCGAAGCGCTGTTACTTGCTCGGTCATAGTACGGGACAAGGGGAGAGTTGATTTTATAGCAGCAATAATGTCTAACTGCGTGAACTCTCTGTCTTGAGCAAAAGCATCATACATAGCTGCGATGATTGCTTGCTCAATCTCTGCACCTGAAAAACCCTCGGATACCTTGGCTAACTGTTCCAAATCGAAGCGAGTGATATCAGAACGTCTTTTACCAAGATGAATTCTAAAAATGTCTTGTCTTTCTGCTGGAGTTGGTAAGTCAACAAAGAAAATTTCGTCAAATCTACCTTTTCTCAAAAATTCTCCTGGCAGCTTTTCTACTCTGTTAGCAGTAGCCATGACGAATACCGGAGAAGTTTTTTCTTGCATCCAAGTTAAAAATGAACCAAAGATCCGATTAGATGTTCCACCATCAGAATCTCCTGAACCAGCACCACCAGAGAAAGATTTATCTAGTTCATCAATGAACAAAATTACGGGAGATATAGATTCTGCGGTTTTAAGAGCATTCCGCAGGTTTGCCTCTGAGCGACCTACCATTGAGCCATCATAAACTCTACCCATATCTAGGCGTAATAGTGGTAATCCCCAAAGTCGGGATGTAGTTTTGGCAATGAGGGATTTACCACAACCAGGAACTCCTAAGATTAACATTCCTTTGGGCTGGGGAAGTCCATATTCTCTAGCTCTTTCAGTAAAAGCATCGGAACGTTGTCTGAGCCAGCGTTTCAGTTCTTCTAACCCACCGACTGAATTAATGGTTTCATCTTCTTCAATATACTCTAAAATTCCGTTACGTCTAATTAGCTGTTTTTTCTCTGACAAAACTATTTCTACTTCTTTTTCTGTCAGGCGACCAGCTTTGACTTGAGCTTTACGATAAACCTTTTCTGCTTCGTCTTTGGTTAGTCCTAAAGCCGCTTTTAATAGTTTTTCCCGATCTTCTGTTTTTATGCTACGACTTTTACTCTTCCGCATTTGAGAAGACAATACTCGATCTAGCTCTGTAAGATTGGGTAGGGGATAGTCTAGTACTACCACTTCTTTTTCTAGCTCAATGGGAATCTGCTGAATGGGAGACATCAGAACTATGACCTTATCCGTGCCTTTAAAGCTAGCAATCACATCTCTGAGCCATCTGGTTACTACCGCACCATCTATAAAAGGATGTAAATCTTTAAATATGTAGATGCCGGGCTCTTTCTGACGCACCACCCACTCTAAAGCTGCCTCTGGCGATACAGTATTGTGCTGATTCATCTGACGAGGTTGACCATATTCCACAATACCGCGAGTTACTGTCCACACGAATACCTGTCGATGTTCAGCGTAGTCTCTAGCAATTTTGGCAATTGCTTGCTCTGCTCTTTCCTCTTCGGGTGTTAATAGATAAATCAGAGGGTATTGAGCTTGTATTAGTATGTTTAGCTCTTCTTTCATAAACATCGACCTTGAGTGAGGGGTTTGCGGTATGTATCGCCTATCCTGTTCTTGAACTTGGTTGTTCAACAAGGAACTAGCTCTTCTTCTCCATGAAGCTTATCAGGAGCTACACCTTCTCTAACTGGTAAGGGTAATTCTTCTTCAATGACACCTGGCTGATTTTTCAGGGATATCATTTCGCCGTCTCTCATTACCACAGCAGCTTCACACTCCGGACATATATGTACCTGGTGAACATTGCCTTGAGTTGATGTTTCAATCTGATCTACCTGCTCTGGATATTGTAGGTAGAAAGATATAGCTTTTTGTACTAAAGCAGACATTGATTCTGCATCTATAGCTGCTCTAATTTTTAGCTTCCTGTGTAGTTCTGGAGGTATGTATAAGGTTACTTTCTGCTTGCTTTGCATATTATTAACTTTAATAAGTACCCGGGTATGTCAACTAATTTATCTGGTGTTTTGGGTTCTGTCAAGATGTTAAACCATCATGACGGCAATATTGTTACATAGCTTTACAGTTAGTAATATGTAGCAATATTTAAAGTATCGAGACAGTAGTGGATTTATAGACTAAAACCTTTCTCTGACAAGGAGTATAGAGAAGATTGGGGATTTTTTGAGCAACTATTAACAATAATCAACACTTACCAAGCCCTTCGGGCTAAAGTCAGAAGTCATACTAAATCCTGTTTAGATACAACACTTTAAATTTGTGGGAATTTAGAATGCAGAATTTAGAATGCAGAATTTAGCCCTAAAGGCACTAAAGTATTCCCTTCGGTCATTCCCTATCGGTCAATGCAGAAAGGTTTAAGCTAATTCTACGCTTTAAACTAAAAGTATACTTTGGTAAGCGGATTTAGTATTATTTCTGTTATGCAGTCTGCTTGATGACCTTTCTTGTAGTCTTTTTAGAATATTCTTCTAAAGTAAATGCATCTACCTGGATTGAATCATTACGAGCAGTTTCAGCTTGGGTTAATAATTCAACTTCATCCAGGTTAATTATCTTTGCCTCTAGAGCATTACGAATCAGGTTTCTTGGTTTTTCTGAGGGTAATTTACCTTCTTTACTAGCAGTTTTGATTTTTTGGAGAATGGACTCAGCTTGAACTGATAAGGCAAAGGCGTTTTCCAGTCTTCCTAAAGCTTCTTCAGTATTAGTGGGAATGTGCATATCTGCGGTCAACCGCTCCCTTTGAGTTCCTAGATTTTGAACAATCTGAGCGACTTTAGAACCTAATTGATCCGATGGCATTTTGCCAATAGGGTTAAGTCGCCACCAAGTTGCAATAACTTTTGATAATGGTAATGAGATATTACTAAAGATCCCTTCAAATCCCTGTTGGATTTGAGCAAAAGCATATTGGATTGACCAATGTACTAGAGGTAAATCTTCGGGATTTCTGCCTTCTGCTTCAAAACGACGTAGGGTAGCAGTAGCTAGATACATCCAAGAAAGAATATCAGCAAATCTTCCTGTAAGTTTTTCCTGGCGTTTGAGACTTCCACCATAGGTAAGTAAAACTACATCGGTTAGAAAAGCAAAACTAGCAGTAGACCAGGCTAATTTACGATAATATTTGGCAGTAGCTCCCGATACAGGAGAAAGAGCTAGATAACCGCGAGTCAAGCTGAGTAAGAGAGTACGGAAGAAGTTACGTACTATTGAGCCAAGATGGTGCCAAAATACTCGATCAAATGCCTTAATATCAGACTTATTTAAAGCTTCGATTTCGCGATAGACATAGGGATGAGAACGAATTACCCCCTGTCCGAAGATAATCATGGTACGAGTGAGAATATTCGCTCCTTCCACAGTAATAGGAATAGGTGTGGCAGAGTAAATATTAGCTAGTAAATTTCTTGAACCTCGACAAATGCCAGCACCGCCGAGAATATCCATGCCATCATTAATAATTTTACGGGAAAGCTCGGTAAAATTATATTTTGCGATCGCAGAAATTACCGCAGGTTGTTCACCTCGATCTACTGCACCTACTGTATATAGCCTGGCAGCTTCCATTAGATAGGTTAATCCGCCAATACGGGCAAGGGGTTCTTCAATACCTTCAAAACGACCGATATTTAGTCCAAATTGTCTTCTGACTCTACTATATGCACCTGTAACCCTAGTTACTAATTTGGCAATGCCAGTACAGGTAGCAGGAAAACTAATACCTCTTCCTGCTGCGAGGGATTGCATCAGCATTTTCCAACCCTGTCCCGCTTGTTCTGTACCACCAATAATTTGATCGATGGAAATAACTACATCATGTCCTTCTGTGGGCGAGTTGTAGAAGGGTACACCCATCGGATCATGTCGGCGATTAATAATCACGCCAGGGGTACTAGTGGGAATTAAAGCACAAGTAATACCGACATCTTCCCCTTTACCCAGTAGGTTATCAGGGTCACGGAGTCTAAACGCTAACCCCATTAAAGTGGCAATAGTAGCTAGAGTAATGTAGCGTTTTTTCCAGTTCAAACGCAGATATAATTTTCCATCATCACCTTTAAACACTACTCCATTAGAGATAATACTGCCTGCATCCGATCCTGCATTGGGTTCAGTTAAAGCAAAACAAGGAATTTCCTCACCTGTTGCCAGTCTAGGTAAATAATAATCTTTTTGAGCTTCTGTCCCATAGCGTAGGAGTAATTTAGCCGGTCCCAAGGAATTAGTAACGCCCACTGTAGCAGTATGAGTAAAAGAACGAGAAGCCAACTTCATCATTATGGAACTGTAAGCCAAGTTAGAAAATCCTAAACCCCCATATTCAGTAGGAATCATCATGCCAAAGAAACGCTCTTGTCTCAGATAATCCCAAACTTCAGGTGGTAAGTCTTGACGAGAATGAATTTCCCAGTCAGTTGCCATCTGACAGACTTTTTCTACCTGATTATCGAGGAAGGAACGAATATTTTTGAGTTCGGAACGACCTTCGATAGTCGCTGGCGCGGACGGAATTCGGAGTGCCCTTCGGGAGTCGCTAATGCGGACGGAGTTTTTAGGTATTAATGGATAAGGTTCGTTGAGGAGGCGTTTGAAATTGGGTTTGCCTGAGAAGAATTCACCATCTACCCAAACATTACCAGCTTCAATTGCTTCTCGTTCTGTATCGGATATTTTGGGTAATAGTTTTAGAGCTTTTAGGGTTTTAACAATAGGGGTTGTAATTATTAACTGGCGCAGTTGCGGAATATTAAAAACTAACGCTACAACACCAAAGATAATCCAGCCCCAAATTGGTGCTTGAAAAACCCATAATATAGTAGCCACGTATAGCGACCATACCCAAAGGGGAACACCCATATAGCCAAAGACGACTAGTGCCAGCAAAAATATAACAATAGAAATACTAAAGGTAGATTCAAAAAGATTAATCATATTATCTCTCCCAAAAACTTATTTTTAAATAACCTGGGTCAATTTAAAGAAGACGGAGCAAAAGTATATTGGAGCAGTACGACTAAAAGATAGACCTCTTGCATAAGTCTTGAATTGCTTTGTTTTATTTACAAATGACGGGTGACAAATGACAAATAACAAATAACAAATGACTTTTAAGATAAAAATTATTTTTGCAAGAAGTCTAATGAACTCATAACATCAAATTTTCAAAGACTCCAGCAGCACCCATACCACCTCCAATACACATAGTTACCATGCCATAGCGGATACCACGTCGTTGCATTTCATGGAGTAAGGTAGCAGTGAGTTTTGCCCCAGTACAGCCGAGGGGATGTCCTAAAGCTATCGCACCACCGTTAACGTTTATAATGTCTTCATCTAGGGCAAGTTTGCGAATTACTGCTAGAGACTGTCCTGCAAAGGCTTCATTAAGCTCGATCAGTCCGATATCTGCTAGGGTTAAACCTACTTGTTTTAAGACTTTCGGGACGGCTTCTATGGGACCAGTACCCATAATTGCTGGTGGTACGCCAGCTATCGCATAACCCAAAAGTTTTGCCATGGGTTTGAGGTGCAGTTCATCCAGTATTTTCTGACTTACTATGATACTTGCTGCTGCACCATCAGACATTTGGGAAGCATTGCCAGCAGTGACTGTACCTTTAACATGAAATACTGGTTTCAATTTAGCTAAGGCTTCTAAACTAGTGTCTGCCCTTACTCCTTCATCTGTGGCAAAGATTTTTTCTATAGTCTTGGCTTGTCCCTGGTCATAAATAGTTTCCTTTACTGTAATCGGAACAATTTCCGCAGTAAAACGACCTGATTTAATAGCTGCTAAGGCTCGTTTGTGCGATCGCAAAGCAAATTGATCTTGATCTTCACGGGAGATCTGAAACTCTCTAGCGACATTTTCCGCAGTAATCCCCATAGTGATATAGGGTTCGGGAGAATGATCCATTAGTTCGGGATTAGGTGCGAGATAATGACCACCCATAGGCATTAAACTCATGGATTCGGCTCCACCAGCCACAATCACCTCTGCCTGTCCTGTCATAATGGCTTGGGATGCCATAGCAATAGTTTGTAATCCCGATGCACAGAAACGATTCACCGTACAACCAGGTACAGAATCAGGTAATCCAGCCCGTTGTGCCACTATTCTGCCTAAATTGAAACCCTGTTCTCCTTCAGGAAAAGCACAACCCATCATCACATCATCAATCAGTTCTGGCTTTAATTCTGGCACTTTTGCGATCGCACCTTGAACCGCAGTTGCGCCCAAATCATCGGGACGAACATTGTGTAAAGTTCCCCGTGGTGCTTTTCCAATAGCAGTTCTTACACTGCTTACTATATATGCTTCTTTCATTTCTTTCTCCTTTTTGAGTTCGGAATTACTCATAAATTAACAACGCCGAACCACTAACTACTAACCACTAACTAATTCCTCAAAGGCTTCTTCGTTTTCAGTACATGAGCAATTCTCTCTTGGGTTTTTGGTTCTTTAAGTAAGGGTAAAAACCTTTGTCTTTCTAGTTGTAGTAAATAGTCTTCACTTACTAGAGAAGGTGCAGATAGTTCACCACCAGAGATGACATATGCCAGATGTTGAGCTAAGAAGCGGTCATATTCAGAGATATACCCCCCTTGTTGGAAAACATAGGCTGCGTGTTCCAAAGCTGCACGAGCTGGAAGACCTAAAACTTTAACTGCATCCCGATGAGGGATCGGTGCATAGCCTTCTAAATCCAGGCGGATTACTTCTTGTTTAGCGACATATAATCTGCGATCGCTATTTATGACAATTCTAGCTGTGGGAGCTAGAAAACCAAGTTCTTGGGCTTCATAAGCACTATTGCTAACTTTTGCCATACCAATAGTTTCAAAGGCTTTTTGTAAGAAAGGTTGAATTTGATTGGGGGTTTCGGTAGCTGCGGTTTCTGCTGCCCAAGCTGCCATCCGCATGATGCCTCCAGCCCCAGGAATTAAGCCGACACTCAGTTCTACTAAACCGATATAGCTTTCTGCTGCTGCCACTACTTGAGGGCAAGCCATAACCAATTCACAACCACCACCAAGGGCTAAACCTTGCACCGCAGCCACAATAGGTTTAGCAAAGTAATGGATTCGCTGTAAGGTTTTTTGGAATTGACTAATCAAATTGGATACTGAGTCTAAATCACCTGATTGAGCCAGCAGCCCCATTTCTGCCAGATTAACTCCTGCACAGAAGTTAGAGTTATTATTGCCGATGACCATACCTCGATAATCTTGGGTTTCCAGAATATCTAAGACTTCAGTAAACCCTTCCATTACTTTAAAACTAAGGGTATTACCTTTAGAACGGAAATCGTATAAAACTACCCCATCTCCCAAATCCAATAAAGCAGCTTCTTCGTTTTGCCAAAGAATATTTTTCTTACTCGATTTAATAAGCTTGAGATCGATTTCATCTTCAGGAATATTAAGAGGCATATATCCCTGACTGGGAGTATAAACCGTATCTTGTTTATAGAATCCTTCAACTTGGTGATGTTTGATCATGGTTTCGACCCAACCTGCTAAGGGAATATCCGCTGTTTGCAAATCAGTAATCACAGTTTTAAAACCTAGTGCATCCCAAATTTCAAATGGACCCAGTTCCCAACCAAATCCCCAACGCATTGCCCTGTCTAATTCTGCTAAATTATCGGTAATTTCAGGAATGCGATAAGCACTGTAGCTAAGAATGGAGAGAATCAACTTGCGGAAAAACTTGCCAGCCCGACTACTATCCTGATATAAAGCTCTTAATCTTTCTGGTAGTTCGAGTTTTTGGATGGCTTTAAGATTACCTAAATTCAGAGGTTTGGCTGGTTCATAGTTTAGAGTTTCAGGATTGAGAGAGAGGATTATTCCTGCTTCTTTTTTGTAAAATCCTTGACCTGCTTTCGCCCCTAATTTTCCTGTTTCTACTAGCTTTGCTAGTAGAGGAGGTACGCGGAAGATATCACGGCTTTCATCTTCAGGAACGGCTGGATAGAGATTTTTTGCCACATAAACTAAAGTATCTAAGCCAACTAAATCCGCAGTACGGAAAGTTGCTGATTTTGGTCTACCAACTAGAGTTCCTGTGAGGGTATCAATTTCTTCGATGGTATATCCTTCTTCTAGAAAAGCTTTAACACCCAACATGGTGGCATAAATACCGATGCGATTAGCAATAAAGTTAGGGGTATCTTTAGCTATCACAACTCCTTTCCCTAAATGGAGACGACCAAACCATTTGAGCCTATCTAGTACTTTAGGATCGGTATTTGGTGTGGGAATTAGTTCTAATAACTTGAGATAACGAGGGGGATTAAAGAAATGAGTCCCTAAAAAGTTGGTTCTTAAAGATTCTGGCAATCCTTGTGCAATCTGATGAACAGGTAAACCACTAGTATTGGTAGAAATAATCGTATCTTGTCTGACTACTTTTGCGACTTTCGCCATCAACTCTTGTTTAATGGCTAAATTTTCGATTACTGCTTCAATAATCCAATCTACCTCAGCCAAACTTGCTAAATGTTCATCAAAGTTGCCGAGAGTGATATGACGAGCAGTTTTTTCGGTAAATAAAATTGGTGGTTTCAGCTTTAAAGCTTTTTTCCAACTAGCCTCAACAATGACATTTTTATTGTCTTCAGCAGCAGCTATATCCAGTAAATAAACTGTTAAGCCAATATTCGCCAGATGGGCTGCAATCTGGGAACCCATAACACCTGCACCTAATACGGCAGCGGTTCGGAACGGTTTAAACATTATGTTTTTCTCCTTTGAATTCAATAATGATTAGAGTGGGCTAGGCTGTGGAACTGTTTTTTCCAGTAATCTCTGAATCTAATTCTTCAGAATTATTATTTTCTTCTTCTAGCTTCCAGAGCATTGTGGGGGGTAGAGTAAAATAGTTTTTTAAGTTTTTCAGATATCTCCCGATAGTGCGGAATTGAAAATTGTCTTTCTTGCCCAGAAAAGCAAATTCTTCGTCCTCGAATGAGGGTAGTTTAAGAGAGCTATCGGTTCCTTTATGAATCCCCATCTTATGTAAGAAATCTCCACCTTTGGCACCTAAATTACGGAAGTATTCCAGAACAACTTGCCATGATAGAAATTTGAACTTTTTAGCCAGCAATTTGAACTTTAATAACTCCCACAACTGGGTGGGCATTAGGGACTCCCGAAGAATACTTGTAGTTAACTCTTCTCCATACAGAGCATTTATTTCTCTGGCAAATATTTCATCGACTTGGGCGCGATCAACTGGTAAGTTTGGCTCTAATAGTCCATTTTCGACACTAAGCTTGGCATTAACTAACTGAAACTGCTTAACATTCGACCATATAGGCAGCTTTTCGTTAGCTTCATCCACTAAAGTTTGATAAAGAGCAATAATCTCTGGGTGTTGTAGTAAATCTTTAGTTGGTAAGTGCTGCCAGCCTAAAGCCTTAGCTTGCTTTTGTAACTGCTCTAGATCGGGGAAAATCAACATTCCACAAAACTTTTTCTCCCTGCCCACCGCCACCGCCTGAGCTACTAAATGCGATCGCTCAATTTGCTCTTCTAAAGGTTGAGGAATGACATATTTACCAGTGGAAAGTTTAAATAGGTCTTTTTTACTGCCTGTAATAGTCAAGAAACCTTCTGGCGTGAATGCTCCTAAATCTCCTGTATGCAACCAACCCAACTCATCTATAACTGAATTAGTGGCTTCAGGGTTTTTATAATATCCCTGCATCACATAAGGAGCTTTAACGAGAATTTCTTGATCATTTGCAATCGCAATTTCTACCCCAGGAATTGGTAATCCTACTGTTCCTGCGCGGTTTAAACCATTGCGATTGCAACAAACCACAGAACTGGTTTCAGTTAAGCCATAGCCTTGGAGTACAATCATGCCCGCAGCACTAAGTAGATTAGCAATCTCAGCTTTTAATCCGGCACCGCCACTAATAAAGTATTTGAGCTTACCACCAAAAGCTTTTCGCCATTGAGAAAAAACTAACCAATCTGCTAACTTAAGTTGCAAAGTATTAAATATACTAATTGGTTCTCCCAACTCGTAATTTTGAGCCAGTTTAAATGCCCAATTAAAAATTGTTTTCTTAATTCCTTTGAGCTTACTACCGCGATCAATTATCTTTTGATAAATTTTTTCTAATAAACGGGGTACAGTAGCTACCAAAGTCGGCTGTACTGTTTTAAAATCTCTAACTGCTCGGTTGGGAGTAGAGAAATAAATACTATGTCCATAATTAAGATGACCGTAAATTAACGCTCGTGCAAAAATATGGGTTAAGGGTAAAAAAGATAGTACTGTCTCAATTACTCCTGGTTTTAAATCAGGAATACTCCTAAAAGTAGTCAGAATATCAGCAGTAATATTTTCATGACTTAACATTACCCCTTTAGGTTCTCCTGTCTCTCCAGCAATATAAACTATGGTTGCCAAGTCTTGAGGAGAGATACTAGAGCGCAATTGCTTTAACCCCTCTTCATTCCATAACTTTTTACCCCTAGCTCGTACTTCATCGAGAGATAATAATTGAATACATTGAGGCAAACTGGGAGAATGTAAGTCTTGTCTTCCCTGACAAAGCAACATGGGAATACATAAACAAGCTGGGGGAGAATTCCTAACTTCCAATTCATTTACACCACAAGTTAAGAGTTCAATCCGTTTTTCTGACCAATCATCAGGAATATCGGCGACAATAATTGTCTGAAGATTGGGAGTCTTGCCTAAATAGGGAATGATTTGAGCAAGCAGATCTAAATCCGAAACAATTAAGACTTTAGCTGCGGAATGACTCAAGATGAATACGATATTATCTAGAGTTTGAGTTAAATCAATTGGTACATTAGTTAGTCCAGCCAGTAATGAACCAAAATCTGCCAGACAGAAATTCAGATCGCTGTGCATTAATAAAGCGATTTTGTCACCCTGTTCTAATTCCTCTTCAAGTAATCCTAAAGCCAACTCTTCCGCAGCAGTTCGCATCTTTTCATTAGATTGAGCCTGCCAAGCACTATTTGGCCACTGGTTAAATGCACGATAATTTGGATAGGATTCGCAAGCTTCATCTAACAATGACGGTAGCGTTCGCCCCAAAATTGGCTGATCAATTATGGAATCAGATTTATTAATCTCAATTAAAGAAAACATTGGCAATTCTAAGAGATAAACTTTCTTTTCTCCTGAAGACTATCTTTAGTCTTTGAGATGTTGCCCAACATTTTTTCGCAACTACAAGACTGATTTGATAGCCATGTAATAAAAACACATATTAGCTATTAACATTTATTAAATTTAAATCATCTTTCTGATATTTTCGACCCAAAACATCACTCAGGCAATTGGTTTTTGAAGGTTATATTCTTGCCCGTACAAAGCTAGATAATAAGCTAATCTGATATAATGCTCAGTATAGCATATTTCTAGTAAATCAATTTGAGATAGCCAAGAGCTATTCAATATCATGTGTCAAAAACAACTAAACATAAGAGTTCCCGCACATGAACTAAAAATTTTAGATAGCTATGCTAAAGAGACTAAGCGGACTAAGACTGAAATCTTGCGGGAGTTTATTCGCTCTTTAAATAAAAAACCCAAAATACTTCAAGGAAGTAAATAATTATTAATTTATAGATTTTGTTTGTGTTTGAAGTTGAATTAAGTTTAGAGCAAAATACAAATAAATGATTAAAGTAATTCGGGTAAAAAATCATGCTTTTGAGTAAAAAAACTCGAAAGCACGATTAAATTTGGGCTGCGGAGACGACACTAAAGGTCATAAAGCATACTGTATAAGGGAAACAGCCCTCATACAATGTGGTAGTACATTAATTAATCTAGAAGCGAATTTCCAAAATGTAGATTATGGTATGGCGGTTCTTATTTGAATGAGGCGAATTTTAAAGTCCTAATTCTTGTTGATAGTTGATTGGGTGTACTCAATAATCCGATAAAATATACACTTCTTATCTCATAAGGGTTTTGAAGTTTTCCAAATCGAAAACATAGAAATTTTCAGCTTATGCTTAAACCAAAGAGCCTAAAACGAATTTTTCTCGTTGAAAATATTTCACGTTATGGTTAAACCAAGAATATTTCCTTCACTTAATTACCTAATATGAGCCAATATCTTAAAAAATTCTGAGGTATGATTTAATTTTTCTAACACATTAAGTATATTATCCAGGTAAATCATATTTTGCTTATCGAGAAATTTTGAATGCAGCGTTCTATTTTCAGTCTTCTAATAGGATTATTGCCCTTAGCCACAATATTTCAAGCTAACCCAGCATTTCCCCAAGAAGTGAAATTCTGGCAAATAACTCAAGGTATTGAGCCCTATGAAACAAGGGAATCAATAGGAGCAGTTGTTCCTAACCAACCGATTCAAATTCGAGTTATCAATAAATCGGAAATAGAGGTTGACATTATTACTCAACTTATTCTTCCTCCTTCTAATAAACGTATTGCCAAGCCAGGGACATCAGTTACTTTTGGCAGACTTCATACCAGCTTTTTGCCCCCTCCAATTGAGTTATCAATTTTTCCTAGAGATAATGATATTGTTTTAGATGACTTAGACTTAGTAGTAAAAAAGAACGAAATAATTGTGACAGTAAAAGCAGAAAAAGGTGTTTCTGGAGGTCTGAGAAATATTCGTGTAAATCCCTCTGGTAAAATTTACCTTTTTTAATTTAATTTTTTGTCTATCGATTAAAAAAATCTGATAGCCAAACAGTAGATATTGCTAATGCTTCAACTCCTAACCTTACTACAACAACGACGAAGCTCTATCGTTAAGCAACAGGCATTGGGCTTAGTCTGGTCATGTACAAGGTTTACAAGCCCCCCAATGAATTGGGAAGGGCTCGCCCCTTAACCGGATTTATGACAAGTTTTTGCTCTGGTTACCACTTAGTTGAGAAAATATTTCTATCCACATATCGCAAAACTATGAATTGGTTTTCAGTACCTAGACTCAGCTCACTTAAACGAAGACTAGCAATTACTTTACTGACATTCCTTATTGCCATATCTTGGCATCCTATGGCTCTCGGGCAATTTCCTTTTTTATCCTCTTCCAGTGCAAACCAGACCCAAGGTCTCCCTTGGTGGGAAATTAGTAAGGCAAAACGCTGTGGTAAACTCTGGTGTAGTGAAGTTGCCTTTCCCTATTTTCCCTATGGCAAGTTCTTTGAGAATTTTACTTTGGCGATCAAACCAGAGCTAGAGCAAGATTTAACTGAAATAACTTCAAAGATTGAAGAGCGAGCCTTAACTGTTGAAGAAACTATGTTTGCTATCTTGAAACAAACTGTTAAGATACGCCGTTCTCTGCAATTTAAAATCTTCGGTACTCCTCAAGACAGATTGTATCTTAACTGGAACCGCTGGTTGCCCACTACTGATAAAGGCAGACATCCCTTAACTCCAAAAGTTGAAATTGGCATCGAAAACCAACAAACCGTAGTTTATGTTCCTGCTCAACCTGATTTAGGCTTGTATCAGCAAACAATTGTCACAGTCAATAGATCTGATGCTCTGCACAATGGAAAACCAATCCCAGAACTCGCGCAACAATGGCGAGATTTTATTTTCCTGAGCTTTAATGAGGCTTTATGGGGAGTGGAGTTCGATCTCCGCTATCCTTGGGCAAGAATAATTTTCATAACTTTGATCTTGTTCGGGACTTTGGTACCAATTGCTGCTCTCAGTGTGGTGCGAAAATTGCTCCGAGTCTTAGATCGCAATTTTAGACGGCAATTACAATTACTTGAGCAATCTGCCAAGTCGGAAAAAATAGCTGCTTCTACTAATAATTTGCCATCAGATTCCTCCGAAGAAATCGAATCGGTTACAGCAGAGCAATCTGAAACTGTTCCCCCTGTTTCAGCTTATGTCAACCCTAACCCTGAGTTAGCTCGTAATTCTTCCTCTGAAGAAGGATCTTATTCTAAGAAAACCCCAGCTAGAAAACTTTTTAATCTCTCAGGTATCCTGGGTAAGGCTCAAAAGGCTATCTCGACCAAGATACAAGTCCTGTTACAAAATCTACCCAAGGTTTCTCTTCAGCGACAGAATTGGCTCAAACAGTTACACAATTTAATGCAGTTATTGCTAAGTCTACTGTTCTGGACGCGCATTTTTATCGTTTTATTTGGTGTTGCCCTAATTTTTGCTATCTATCCCTCTACCCGCGAGTTCACCTTATTCTTTTTAGGACAAGCCATTGTTTTGCCGATGATTTGGGTGTTGGTCTCTTTAGCAGATACTCTGGTTTCTTTTCTAGTTGATTACTATCTCAATCAATGGGCTAAGGAAGCACAAGTTGATGACCTAGCTTCGACACGCTACGCATTAAGAGTCAGTACCTATTCACCTGCTCTCAAAGGTGCTAGTACCTTTTCATTTATTCTTCTCGGTCTTTATTTGACTATTCTATTCCTAGAGATTGATACTGCAATTTTGGCAAGCGCAGGTGGTGCAGCTTTGATTCTCGGCTTTCTTTCTCGGAATATTTTGGAAGATATGCTCAATGGGGTTTTGATTTTGTGGACAGACCGCTATGCTATTGGTGACGTGATTAATGTGGGAGATCTAGGTGGTTTTGTCGAGAACATGAATCTCTACACAACTCAATTACGTGGGGCAGAAGGACGTCTAATCACTATTCCTAATAGTCAAATTTCGACAGTAGAAAATTTAACTAAAGACTGGTCTAGAGTTGATTTAGTCGTTGAGATTGCCTACGACGCGGATCCCCAAAAAGCTATAGAAATTATCGATCAGGTAGCTCAACAAATGCGAAGTGAACCCAAGTGGGAAGATAGTATTTTGGAACCTGCCATGATTTTGGGAGTCGATCAAGTCGCTCACACAGGTATTAAGATTCAAGTCTGGCTGAAAACCCAGCCAATCAAGCAGTGGGCAGTAGGAAGAGAGTTTCGTCTGCGGATTAAGCAAGCATTTGATCGGGCAGGAATTTCTCCTGGAGTACCACAGCAAATCTGGCATGGGGATAGAACCACTAATACTTAAGACTCATACTAAATCCTATTTAGATACGCTACTTAAAAATTGTGATGAGGCAGCCCTAATCCCAAAGGGTGGGCATTGCCCACCCTACCTGAGAAAAAATTAATTAGATTTGCTATCTATTTGTCACAAGCTCTGGCTCATTTTCTATGGTTACGGGTGCTTTATTAGAAGATTTAAACCATCCTTTGTATTTAGTCGTGGTAATTATGACGAAGAGTAAATCTAAGCCCACAAAAGCAGCAACAGCAAATACAGAATCTCCTGTACCGAAACCATAACTGTGTAACCCAGTACCGAGAACAAAGTTTACTCCATACCAAGCCATTAATACGGCATTAAATGCCACAACACTGGTGACAGCCATACCGAAATCAGCTAACCAACCAACTAAACGCCCGTGAAGGGGTACAACGTAACACATTAAAGCGATTAATGCCCAAGTTTCTTTAGTATCCCATCCCCAGAAACGTCCCCAAGCATAGTGCGCCCAGATACCGCCCAGAATAATTCCTGTGGTAAGTAATAACACTCCGACCTGTAAGACTCCATAATTCCATTTACCGAGGCTGCGAATTCTAGCTTTAGCTTGGGGGGCAAATAGATAATGTCCTAAGATAATGTGACCTAATCCCAATGCCAGGGCAAAAGCAGCATAACTTAGGGTAATAGTAGGAACATGAATGCTCAACCAAAAGTTGTCTCTGAGTACTGGGACTAGAGGTTTGATAGTAGGATCGAGTATGGCAGGGAGACTATCCGCTAGTATCAAACAAACTATAGATAATGGTGCAGCAGCTAATAAGTAATATTTAGCACGATAGATACATTCAAATAATAACGCGATGGCGGTAATTCCGAAACTTACCCAAATTACAGATTCATACATATTAGTGACAGGAGGTCTGCCAGCAATTTGCATTCTTTCGAGGAAGCCGTAACCGTGAATAAGTAATCCAGTACTGAATATTCCCACCGCACCCCAATAGAAGTCTAAGGATTTAAACAGCAATACCAGTAACATGATTAAAAATCCCAAGGCATAAATCATCCAAGCTTTAGCAAAAGGATGCAAGCCATAAAATCTCACTTCTCTAGCTAAAGTAGCTGTATCAGGATAAATACTGGGGCTAAGATTATCTAATTTAGTTTGCAGTTCACCAGCAATATTACCTAAACTAATCTGATCTTGGGGATTGTTGCGATAGGTTTGCTTGAGATTATCATAGTCTGCAATTAGAGACTGCATAGAGTCAGCATTATAATATTGTTCTGCTTCAGGGATACCTACCCAATTACCTTTAATATCTGTGGGATGAGGTACTAAAGGCAAATTATCATTACCTACTGTTTCTACAGTTAAAGCCAATCTATCTTCAATAGTCAAAGCTTCTCTTTCATCTCTATTTAGATCAATCCCTGCAACTTGTTTCTCTTTAGTAGCTACCAGAACATCCCTCAGAGGAGACTGGATTAACTCAGAAAAACTAAAATATTTACGCTCAGGATCCAGTCCTAATTGCTCTTTTAGGGGACGATAACTAAATAAAATGAAAGGTTCTTCATTCCAATTACGGTTATTAAGCCATAAAGAAAGATAGGTATCAAGATAATTTAGTTTTATACCATCTGAAGTTTCATAGCTAGTTCTACCATGAAGTTGGGCTACAGTTTCTCTAGCTACCGTATCTAGAGGTTTTTTCCTTCCTTCTAGTTGTACAGCTAAGTCTTTTAAAGGTTCAATAGGGGATGGTTGGAAATTACTAATTGGTAAAACCAAAATGGAAATTCCCAATACCAGCCCGATAATAAATTTTATGATTCTCACGGTATATTAAGGTCTCTCAAGAAATTCGCTATATAAAATTATAAGTAATTAGCCTCTCAAGAAATTAGGATTATGTATTTAACTAGTAAGCACATAGTAAAACTTAGTAGTTGGGGACTAGCTGTTTTATGGAGTTTTAGTCTTACTATTAGCGGACATAAACTCATTTTAGTGTCAGCTAATGCTGTTACTGCCCCCAGTGGCGTAGTTTCTTTTAATAAGTCTCCTCGTTTGATCGATGCTCATACAACTTTTAGTGGTACTAGGATCCGAGGTGCAATCTATTATTTTGATGTTGAGTTACCTCAAGATGCAGGAGAACCACTGGAACAAATTGTCATTCGTCAGCGTCAAGGGCAACAAGATATTAAATTTAGGCTAGATAGAACAGTAGCTTATAGGGGAACTCATCGTAAGAAAAAAGCACCATTAAATATCGCCACTGTTACTCAAGATCCAGAGAGCCAAGCAATTACAATTGTTTTTGATGATTATATTAACCCTGGTACGACTTTTACAGTAGGAGTTAAGCCTAGAAGAAATCCTTTCTATGACGGAATTTATCTATTTGGTGTTACGGCTTTTCCTGCTGGAGAAGAATCTAACGGTTTGTATTTGGGTGTAGGTAGATTCCACTTTTATCGGGTCGGAGATTACTTCTAATTTTAGATAGATAAATTTTTGATAATCCACAGAAATATAAAAAAAGATTATCGAAATTTATGTCGATTGTGTGTCGTTGGAAAATTTAGAGGGTGTAGGAAAAAGTATTTCTCAAGTTTTTCTGTGAAGTCAATTTATCTAATATCAAACTATAGTTAATCCCCTATACATAAAAAGCCTGCCTAAGCAGACTAGAAAAGTAAGAGGGGGATATATATCTGATTTAAGTTTTGCTAGATCCTGGCAGGTAAAGATTTTAGCTTTTGCCAACTATTAAAGCTATTAAGCTAAAATCTTAGGTCTTTATCTTGCTTAATTAACCATTGTAGTCAATTACTGTGGTTTAAAGCATCTGATTATCTTCTAGATCATTAAAGTTACTTATGCTGGATTTTTTTAAAATTTCTTTGTCTTGTGTTGGTGATATTTCAGCGTGCATTGAGAATAACTGGTGTAGTTTATAAATCCGATCTACTGAGTTTAATTTGTACATTTCTTTTTGTGTTTGTGGTTTGTTGTTTGTATATTGAAAATTTAAATAAAAAAAGTTAAAAACTTGGAAAGATCAGAATTAAAAAATTTTACAAGTGTTTTTGATCCTTTTGCTGGCTAACTTATAAGGATTTTGGAGATATTATCTCAATTTGTTAAGAAGAAATAATTTATTGTTTTGAGCGGAAATTATCAATAGTCTTGTCGGTAAATCATCAATATTTAAACTTCTAAAGAATAAGTAAAAATACTCACCAAGCCGAAAAATAGCGATTACATCAGAATAATTGAGAGGAATTGTATGATTAGTTACTAAAATTTCAGACCATTACTAAATTGTGTAATGATTGAAATTATTTGCAAGATAGTTAAATTCTTTAAAACTATGTCCCAATTACTTGAAGACTATCGCAATCTTCTGACAGATTTAGTAACCCGTTATCAGACTCAGATAGATTTTTTAACTATTCGCCTTGAAGAAGCAGAAAGTACAGATATTTTACTTCGGGGAAATAGGATTGAAACTCTGAGTGAAAGCTTGGCTTTAGGAGGACAAGTAAGAGCTTGTTATAAGGGAGGATGGGGTTTCGCAGCTTTTAATGATTTATCCACACTCCAAGATAAAATTGAAGAAGCGATCGCATCAGCTAAAATTATTGGGGATGATCAAACCATACTCGCACCAGTAGAACCAATACAGACAGTTTGTACCTTACCCCTAACTGGAATTGACCCTCGTAACATACCTTTAACTGAAAAAAAAGCTTTATGCGATCGCTATAATTCCCTACTTCAACAATATAGCGATCTGATAACCACCAGTTCCGTCAGATATGGGGATAGTACCCAAAGGATTATTTTAGTCACTTCTGAAGGAACAGCGATCGAGCAATCTTGGTCAGATCTGGAAATGCGCTTTTCTGCGACAGCTAGAAAGGGGGAAACTGTCCAAACAGGAAGAGAAACCACAGGATCCAGAAAAGCTTACCAAGACTTGGAAAATTTAGAAGCACAAGTGCAGGGTGCAGCAGCAAGAGCCGTTAAGGCTTTATCTTTACCCTCTATTAAAGGAGGCACTTATCGAGTTGTAATTGACCCCATCCTAACGGGTTTATTCGTTCATGAAGCTTTTGGACATCTTTCTGAAGCGGACATGACTTACGAAAACCCCGATCTCTTAGAAGTGATGAGTATGGGAAAATCCTTTGGCTCACAAGAATTGCAGATTTATGATGGAGCCTTACCCGAAGGACATAGAGGTAGCTACTATTATGATGATGAAGGCACCCCAGCCACTACCACCCAATTAATCAAAGATGGGGTCTTGGTGGGACGCTTACACTCGCGAGAAACCGCAGGAAGATTAGGAGAAAAACCTACAGGAAATGCTCGCTGTTTGAGCTATCATTATCCTCCTCTAGTCAGAATGACCAATACTTGGATTGAAAGGGGTAAAACTCCTGTGGCTGATTTATTTCAAAATATCGATGAGGGAGTCTATGCTTGTAACTGGTTAGGGGGAATGACTAACGGAGAAATGTTCACTTTTAGTGCAGGGGAAGCTTGGATGATTCGCAATGGAGAATTAGCCGAGCCTGTGAGAGATGTTACTTTATCGGGCAATGTCTTTAAAACCTTAGCTAATATTGAAGCCATTGGAGATGATTTTTATTGGGATGAATCTGGTGGTTGTGGTAAAGGAGGGCAAAACGGTTTACCCGTCGGTTGTGGAGGTCCCAGTCTTAGAGTTAAAGATGTAGTAGTTGGCGGTGATGCCTAATCTATGAGACCGAGAGTATTAAATTGATCTAAAAAGCATGAGTCAAAAATACCAAGCTAATAAAATTATTACTTCCTTAGCTATTATTACAGCTGCTTTAGGTTTAGCTTATGCACCCATACCAGGAGTGAAACAAACTATTATTGTTGTCAGTGGCACAGAATTAAAAGAACCACTCCAAGAATTAGAAACTAGATTTGAGCAAAACAATTCTAATATCGACTTACAACTAAAATTTCAAGGTTCTCAAGATATTGTTAATAATTACCTTGCTCAAAAAAATGACTTTAACCCAGCTATTTTAATACCTGCAAACGCACAAATCCTAGAAGAATTAAGCACTCGCTGGCAAGCCTCTAATAATAGTAAACCTTTTTATAATCAATCAACAGCGATCGCAAAAACTATCTTAGTCGCAATTGCCTGGCAAGAAAGAGGGAAAGCTATTTTCCCTAATGGTAAATTTTCTTGGTCTAAAATAGAACAAGCAATGAAACAACGCAACTGGTCAAAAATTGGAGGAAAACCTAATTGGGGAAGTTTTGATTTTGTAACAACTAATCCTACCCGCTCTAATAGTGGTCAATTAACTTTAAATTTATGGATGCAATCAAATAAGTATAGTTTAAATAATCCTCAAACCGAATCTCTTTTTTCCCTAATCAAAAAATCCGTATATCAACCACCTCGTTCAACAGATATCTTATTACAAGAATTTATTAGTCGTGGTGCTAACGATGGAGATATCGCTACAGTATATGAACGATGGAGATATCGCTACAGTATATGAAAGTATCGCTTTACACCGTTGGTCACAAGCTAAGATAACCCAAGGAAAACCTGATCAAATCTACTATCCAAATCCCACAATTGAAACGGTAGCCACTGCTGCTATTGTTAGGCAAAACATAGACCAAAATACAGCCAAATTAGCAACAAAATTTATAGACTTTATTACCCAGCCCAAGCAACAGGAAATATTTGTTCAATACGGCTTTCGTCCAATAATTTCTAATGTTGATCTAGAATCTGTTCCTAATAGTCCTTGGGTACAAAATATTCCAGGTGCAATGCCAAAGCTTACAGTAAAAGTAGAACAGCCTCCCAGTTCTCAAGATATTGCAGAGATTCAACGCTTATGGGGTCGAGTTCGCTAATCAATAACTGATGTCAGGAAGCTATCTAATATTTATGTAGTACATTGTATCCATCTCTTGTAAGCCATGTATTAATATAGACTTACAAGATAAAACATAATTTAATCCATTCCTAATTGATCACCACGCTTATATTGCATATATGCAGCAAAAAATAGCCCTAATAATGTAATGAAAATTAGACCCAACACCATACCTAACAATAAAGGTTCAATCACCTAATGTCTCCTTATTAATAATTTATTTGTTTTAACATATATTATGTTAACCGAATTTACCCCTATCCTAAATCTCATGCTAAGAGAAGTTGCAATTGTCCAGTCATAATTACTCCACCATAAAAGGGATGAGAACCCGCGGAGAAGATTTCGCAAAGAAAACTCATCAAGGTAATATGGAGCCTGGGATGACTGCATTTTGCGGTTAAGTATCATCCCAATGAAACCGTATATTTCTAAGAGTATACGGATACATTACAAAAAAATAATTAAGTAAACACTTTAATCAAAAACTAGTGGATAAACAGTTAGTCCAATCTCCATTATGGATTCAGCGTCTCTTGATTCTGTCTGTAGTGTTGATAGTTACTTTATGTATTTCTATCTTGGGCATCTATCACAATAAAAATCTAGACCCCTATATTCATCAAGTATTATCTTTGGAAGGAGACCCAATTAACGGTGAAGCCATTTTTCAGATAAACTGCGCTGGATGTCATGGAATCAAAGCTGACGGAAGTGTTGGACCTAGTCTCCAAAATGTTCATAAACGCAAATCTAAGATAGAGTTAATCAATCAAGTGATCAGTGGAAACACTCCTCCAATGCCCAAGTTTCAACCCAGTCCAGAAGAAATGGCGGATTTGCTGACCTATCTAGAACAACTTTAATTGTTAATTTCTTGGAAAGTGGGGGAAAATTCATAAACTCCCCTCACTCTGACTAAATAATTACTTAAAATCTTTCTACACTACCCAGATAAATAGGCTCAACCCGAATTGCAACTATATTCGCAGGACGAACAACCATATATTCTCCCTGAATATTTTTGATGGGTATATTAATAAAGTCTAGAGAATTTGATTTTGGTACTAAATCACTACTGTACCATTTTTGAAATTCTTGCACTGTCGTGAATCTAATTTCTTCTTTATGACCACCAGAGAAGAAAAAGTGAATTGCGTATTCATCGGGTTTTCTAGGCATGATAGAACTACAGCTTTTATAATTTTTATGCAATAAATTTTAGTCCTATAGTTCCCACAAATGATGGATGAAATATAGAAATACAATAGAAAACACTGATATTTCAAGGTAATAAAAAATCAGCAACTAAAAATAATTATAGTTGCTGATATTAAAATTTTATGAATTAAAGTTCGTCTAGTAATATAAAAATCAGTGTAAAGATATGCCTTAATTACCACTGCTTATTCTTTTGGCTCATTACCTTTGTTAGAAGATTCATTATACAAAGCATCCAATTTTTGACGAGCATCTTCTACCGAAATAGAGCGCATTACTAATAAGGGTTCGTCAATTCTTCTTCCTTGATTGTCCAGTAACTCAGGATGTAAATTTGCCGAATTATTCCCTTGAGTTTTATAGGGATAATTTTGTTGGTATTGTGGCTGCTGACGCTTTTGGGGATAGTTTCTTTGAGTTTCTGTGCTGAGGGTTATTAAACTGCGTACTAAGTTAGTTACTGCCAAGACAGCAATAATTGTAAATGCTAAAATGTATATTAGATGTAACATGAGTAGACTCCTTTGTCCGAGTTTTTTGTTTGACTAAAATAGTAAATTAACTTGATATTCTTCTGATAATTAGCACTAGATTGCTTGTCTATCTTGATTGTTATATTGTCGCCATTTTCTAGCAACATCCCAACATTCCGTAACTAATTGATGTAAAGGGATTAAGGTTTTGAAATCAACTCCTGCTTTTCCTTCTGTCGCTTGGAATAGCATTTGAGCAGTACTAATTTTTTGTTGACTATACTTGATTCTCTCTAGCAGTTCTGCTTGCTCTAATTCTGAATAGAAAGGTAGTCTCTCTGATTCGAGTAAGGTGCGAGTAGAAGTAAACCAGTATTGGAAATCTTCTAGCAAAGGTTCCAAAACCGCTTTTAAGAGGTCTTTTTCTTGGGGTTGCTGAGAAAACATCAATTATCAAACATTTTATTATTACAATACTTATATTAACGTCTTTTACATTACTTAATAAAAAATAAGATTTTTTTTATATTTGCTCAAATTTTAGTTTGAGCCTTTAAGTGATACTGTAAAAGTTGCTGGCAAGTTTAACTGATTGATAAGTAATGCACGTTCTTTCAATTCCCACTTGGATGGTTCATGTTTCTAGCGTCATCGAATGGATACTGGCAATTTGGCTAGTATGGCAATATGGCGCAGTAGTAGGTAATCTTTACTGGAGAACATTATCTTGGGCTATGGTGCCAGCCTTGGTAAGTGCTATGTGTGCTTGTACTTGGCATTTTTTCGATAATGATTTATCTCTTCAATGGCTAGTGACTCTACAAGCATCGATGACTGTGGTGGGAAATTGTACTTTATTTATTGCAGCTTGGCTGATTTATGCTCAAAGCAAAAAAAATGTTGAAGGAAATTAATCATATTCTTGGTAAATATCTTCGATATTGATCTCATCGTACAATTCTTGCAAATTTTGTTGTTTTTCCCGACGGGAAGAACGACGATACTTTTTACTAGCTAGTCTGGGTTCGTATTGGCTTTTTCCAGATTTTTTGATCTTAAGTTTGACAGTCGATTCTGCGTCTGGGGTGTTTTGTTGCTGTTTTTTATGAAAAATTGTTTTTTCTAAAAATACTCTGTAATATTCATACCTTTCCCAATTACCTCTGACAACACAATTTGGTTCATCCCGATGGGAACAATTTTTGAATTGACACTGTCCTCGACTCATTCGGCTTCGGGCTTCAGGAAAATATAAAGCTAAATCAGTTGGTTCGTGGTCTAAATCGGGTTGATTAAATCCAGGGCTATCTGCCAATAAACCACCCCCAGGAATACTAAACAACTCTACATGGCGAGTAGTGTGACGACCTCTTTGTAATTTACCAGAGACTTTTCCCACTCTCAATTGAGCAGCAGGAATTAATTTATTGATTAAACTAGATTTTCCTACACCACTAGGACCAGCTAAAATTCCAATTTTGCCTTGTAGGTACTCTCTTAAGCTTTCTATGCCTTGATTTTGAATAGCACTGACAAATACAGGATTATATCCCCAAGAGCTTAATCTTTCCTGCCATTGCTGCTGCTGTTGTTCGCTAATTAAATCGCATTTATTGAGACAGAGACAAATCTCTAACTTTGTAGATTCAGCCTTGATCAGAAAACGACTTAATTGCCAGGTATCTAAAGTAGGTTCTTCTAAAGCAAATACCAGCAAAATTATATTGGCATTAGCTATGGGAGGTCTTTTTAGCTCAGTACTGCGGGAGAGAACTTGGGAAATTGCACCTCTACCATCAAGCCAATCAGGTTCTTCGATAATTACGAGGTCGCCAACAATGACTTTCTGACCAATTTTTTTCAGGCGGGTTCTGCGAGTACAAAGTAAATAATTACTCTCAAAATTCTCAGGAATTAACCCGCTTTGATTCCTATTATCCAAAAGAACTCGATAAAAATTAGCTTGTACCGCGACAACCGTCCCTCTTAATTGATTATGATTTGTTGCTGCTGATTGAAATTCACTCACAGCTTTAGAGGCTTACGTACTAGTAAAGCAAAAAACTCTTGACGATTTTCAACCATTTCTAATTGATAACCTTCCATTTTCAAGCTATCTGGTACTTGTTCTATGGGTTCTCCAGCATCTAGCCAAACTTCCAATAAAGCATTAGATGGCATTTGTTCTAAGCGTAGTTTGGTTCTGACAAAATTAATGGGACAGGGAGTACCCCGCAAATCTAGAAAAGCATCTGCTTGAGACTTATAATCAACATTTAAGCCACTAGTCATTTATGAAATAATCCTCCCAAAAATCCTTCTAAACCTCCTTTTCCGATACTTTTTCCCTTAATACTGGCTAATTTTTCCAATAACTCTCGTTCATCAGCATTGATTCGAGTGGGAATTTCAACCTTAATTGTAATCAAGTGATTGCCACGACTTACTGGGTTGCCTAACTTGGGAACTCCTTTGTTTTCTAGAGTGATAATAGTATTCGGTTGGGTTCCAGCGGGGATTGTAATCGTTTCTGTTCCGTCAACTCCATTAACTTCTAGGCGACAGCCCAAGATTGCTTGTAGATAACTGATCTTAATTTCAGATTTAATGTTGATTCCATCTCTGGCAAATTCCTTGTCAGGCTCAACAAATAAATAAACATATAAATCTCCTGAGGTGCCACCGCGAACCCCCGCATCTCCTTCAGAAGCTACTCTCAAGCGAGTTCCATTATCTACACCAGGAGGAATAGTAATTTTGAGTTTTTTGGTTTCTTGTTTTCTGCCTGCACCATTACAAGCCTCACATTTAGCTTCTATAATTTGTCCTACACCATTACAGGTTGGACAAGTAGAAACTTGAGCAAAACTGCCAAAAGGAGTCCGAGTCGCTCTTTTGACTTGACCTACCCCATTACAGGTAGGGCAGGTACGAGGACTGCTACCTGGTTTGGCTCCACTACCTTGACAAACCCCACAAGTTTCTAAATGGGGTATTTTAATCTGCTTTTCCCCACCAAATATAGCCTCACGAAATTCCAGCTTTAAATCTAATCGGAGATCATCCCCTCTTGCAGGACCATTACGACGGCGAGAAGTTGTTTGAGAACCTGCCCCACCAAAACCGCTAAAGATCGTCTCAAATATATCGGCAAAGCCTCCCATATCACCATACTCAAATCCAGAGGCTCCGGCACCAGAAGAGACTCCAGCTTCACCGAAGCGGTCATATCTGGCTTTAGTTTCTGGTTCTGAGAGTATTTCATAGGCACGGTTGATTTCTTTGAACTTTTCTTCCGCACCTGATTCTTTATTTACATCAGGATGATATTTACGCGCCAGACGGCGGTATGCGCGTTTAATTTCTTCCTTGTCCGCATCTCTCGATACACCTAGGATTTGATAATAGTCCCCTGCCATAAATTCTTATTGTGTTGTGTGGTGTCCCTATCGTACTGTAACAAAATATTTTGTCTAAAGTTCTATATTATTACAACGATAACTTAATCTACAACTTCGTAATCATCAAATGATGTGTCATCATCAATCATAGTTCTGTCATCGTTGTATTGTTCGACAGCCAAACTTTGGTGGTTACTTTGATTAACACTTACTACGGCTCTAGATGATTCATCTTGTCGGAGTCTATCTATAGGAGTTTCAGAACTAGCAATATTGGCTTCAATATCTTCAAACTCTAACATTTGCGCTAGGGCATCTTCCTCACTTAAGGTACTGTTCTGATATACTTGACTACCAGCTTGAAGTATTTTCTGTCGTAACTCTTCTAGAAGGTCATTCATAATCTCAAAGCTGCCCTGACCGTTGTCAAATGTTTGGTCAATACGCCTTTTTAATTGACTGATATGAGATTTGAGTTCTTCTTTGATCAGATCGGGTTGACGACTTAGAGTGAGTTCGTAGTTGTAATATAAATCATCCGCTTGATTTTTCAATTCTACAAGTTGAAGCCGATTACGGTCTTGTTCCGCACAAGCTTCTGCTTCTTGACGCATAGTTTCTACTTCTACAGCACTCAAACCACCTGTGTTAGAAATGGTGATATTTTGGTTTTTTCCTGTACCTTTGTCTTCTGCTGCAACTTGTAAGATGCCGTTAACATCGATTTCAAAACTGACCTCGATTTGAGGCACACCTCTAGGAGCGACTGGAATACCATCTAGCAAAAATTTGCCCAAGCTTTTATTATCTTTTGCCATAGCTCGCTCTCCTTGGAGAACATGAATTTCAACTGATGTTTGTCCATCGACGGCAGTGGAAAAAACTTGGGATTTACTGGTAGGAACTGTGGTATTTTTTTCAATAATTTTTGTAAAAACTTCTCCCAAAGTTTCTAGTCCTAAAGACAGGGGGGTTACATCTAGCAAGAGTAAATCTTCTACCTCTCCTCCTAATACACCTGCTTGAACGGCAGCACCAAGAGCAACGGCTTCGTCAGGATTGACTGAGCGGTCTACTTGCATTTGGGGAAAAACAGTTTGAATAGCTTTTTGCACCCCAGGAATACGAGTCGAGCCCCCCACTAAAATTAAACGCTCAATGTCATCTGAAGATAAGTCAGCGTCTTTAAGAGATTGTTTTACAGGTTCTAAAGTTTGCTCGATTAAACCCCGAGCCAACTCTTCAAATTTAGACCGACTTAGTTCCATTTCCAAGTGTTTGGGTCCTGTTTCATCAGCGGTGATAAACGGCAGGTTAATCGAAGTAGTAGGGGCGGTAGAAAGTTCTATTTTGGCTTTTTCTGCTGCTTCTCTGAGTCTTTGTAAAGCCATTTTATCGTTTCTAAGGTCGATCTGTTCTTGGCTATGAAAAGCTTTGATCATCCAGCGTACGATGACATTATCAAAGTCGTCACCACCAAGTTGATTATTTCCACAAGTTGCTTTTACTTCAAATACACCATTGCCTAATTCCAGAATCGAAACATCAAAAGTTCCTCCTCCCAAATCGAAAACTAAGATATTTTGTTCGCGGTCTAACTTATCTAAGCCATAAGCTAAGGCAGCAGCAGTAGGTTCGTTAATAATTCGTAAAACTTCTAGTCCCGCGATTGTGCCAGCGTCTTTAGTTGCTTGTCTTTGGGCATCTGTGAAGTAAGCGGGTACGGTAATTACTGCTTGAGTTACTTCTTCCCCTAAAAAGTTTTCTGCATCGGTTTTGAGTTTTTGCAAAATCATTGCCGAAATTTCTTGGGGGGTATATTGACGATTTTGAATTTTAACGTCAACTGTCTTATCTCTACCAGTTACGCATTGATAAGGAACTCTAGAGCGTTCTTCTTCTGTTTCCTCCCAACGACGACCAATAAAACGTTTGATGCTATGAATTGTGTTAATGGCGTTGGTCACAGATTGTCGTTTTGCCAGTTGCCCCACAAGACGAGTATTTCCTTTGGCAAAAGCCACCATACTAGGGGTGGTACGCCCTCCTTCTGAGTTAGCAATTACTACAGGTGTTCCCCCCTCTAGCACAGAAACACAACTATTCGTAGTTCCTAAATCAATACCAATAACTTTTGCCATAATATCGAGGCATTCAGGTCAATTTTGTTCACAGTTAGCTTGATAAAAACAATCCAGAGTACAGTTTTTTTCCGTTGAAGATTATTCTTAACGGTGAAGTTGAGTCGGAATATTTTCTCATAGAAAACTAATTTAGTTCTCGTCAACTACTTCATCTTCTGAAGTTGTCTCTTCTTCTTCCGAGGTTATCACGGGTTCTTTAGGAACAGCAACTTTGACCATTGCATGTCGAATGACCTGTTCTTCTAGCATATATCCCCGCATCAATTGCTCAATTACCGTACCTTCTGGATGTTCATCAGTTGCTTCCCTGAGCATTGCTTCATGAAAGTTGGGATCGAATTCTTGTCCTTCAGGACGCATAGCAGAGACCCCTAGTCTCTTGAGGCAATCAACTAAAGTTTTATATACTCCCTGATAACTATTCTGAATAGTTTGTTCTCCTTCTGTTGCTGGCTGGATTTGAACTCTGGCTCTTTCAAAATTATCTACTACTGGCAACAATTCAGTAACGAAGGCTTTTTTGGTTTGTTTGGTAAGATTTTCTTTTTCTTTGCCGGTTCTTTTGCGAAAATTGTCAAAGTCCGCTGCTAATCTAGCGTATTGAGCTTTAATGCCACTGCTTTGCTCAATTTTTTCATCTAGAAGCCTTTTCAAGTTAGCATTTTCTTGTTGTAGGGCGGAGATAATTGCCTCATTTTCAGTACTTTTTTCACTATCCAAGATTTGATCGGTTTCTTGAGAACTAGCATCATGATTCTCTATGGATTGAGCATCTTGGGTTTCGGCAACAACCTCGGAAACTGCATTTTCGGAACAGGTTTCACTTGAATTAATTGTTTCTGAGGTGTTATTGGGAGTTTCGGAAGTAGTTGTTTGCTGATTTTGTTCGTCAATCATAGGACACTTCAAGATTCGAGTTTTTTTATTAATAGGGAGTTACGAAGCTGCTTGAGAAAGCATATATTACCACATGGCAAAGTTATTATAATGACTTTCAACTGACAACAGTATCACAATAATTTTCTCTGGTGTTGAGGAATATTTTTATCATCTTGTCTGAAATTTTAACAATAGTTTGGGGAACACTGGGTAATATCAGGAGACTATTTATGATTTTATGACTTATTCATCATCTACTAAATCTACTAGATCTAAAAGAAATAGAGCGATCGCACTTCGTAATTATTTTTCTCCTTTTGGCAATAAACTGGTGGAAGCTGGATTCCTTAATGGGGAAGAAATGCAGAAGGCTTTAGCAGAAAGTCGTAAGTCTGGTCGTTCCTTGGTAGATATTATCGAATCTTTTAAAGGAGAGGCGTTACCACCTGATTTACAACGCCAATATAAAAAACACCATCTCTTCGAGTTAAAAATTCTCTATGGCGTAGAATCTGTCGATCCTGAAATTGAAGAAGTAAAAATCAAAATAGCAGGAGATTTAATTGATTCTCTGATTCCTTTGGATTTATGCCGTCGTTATCGCATGATTCCCCTAGAAAAGCAGGAGGAGCCTCTTGCTTTGTTGGTGGCGATGGTAGAGCCTGAAAACTTGGAAGCACAGGATGACCTGAATCGAATTTTGCGTCCCAAAGGAATCGAACTAAAACGAAAGGTAATTACTCAGTCAGATTATCAAAAACTAATTGATCAGTATCTAGATGAGCAAGTTAAGCAAGAGAGCGTTAAGGAGAAGAAGAAAGACAATGTCAATGTTGATGTCTCTCTAGATTTAGATAATTTAGATTTTAATTTAGAAGAAACGGATGAGGACACTGCGGATGATTTGGGTGCAGTTAGTGAAGCTCAAGGGGCGCCGATTATTAGTCTGGTGAATAAAATTTTAGCTAAAGGGTTACAAGAAGGAGTATCAGATATTCACGTTGAACCTCAAGAAAATGCTTTACGAGTACGTTACCGCAAGGATGGAGTACTTCAGCAAGCCTTTGAACCAATGCCGAAGAAAATTATTCCTGCTGTGGTGGCTCGCTTCAAGATTATGGCAGATTTGGATATTGCAGAGAAACGTCTGCCCCAAGATGGTAAAATTCGACGGATGTTTCAGGGCAGAAAAGTGGATTTTCGGGTTAATAGCCTACCCAGTCGCTACGGAGAAAAGGTCTGTTTGCGGATTTTGGATAACTCTGCTACTCAATTGGGTCTAGATAAATTAATTACTCATCAACCCACCCTAGAACTAGTCAGAGACATGGCACAGCGTCCCTTTGGGTTGCTTCTGGTAACAGGTCCTACTGGTTCAGGTAAATCCACTACTCTCTACTCGGTTTTAGCTGAAAGAAATAATCCAGGGGTAAATATTAGTACTGCGGAAGACCCGATTGAATATTCTCTAGATGGCATTACTCAGGTACAGGTGATTCGGGAAAAAGGCATGAATTTTGCCTCAATTCTACGGGCTTTTCTGAGACAAGATCCTGATGTAATTCTGGTGGGGGAAACCAGAGACCCTGAGACCGCAAAAACTGCTATTGAAGCTGCGATGACTGGTCACTTGGTATTAACTACCCTACACACTAATGATGCTGCTGGAGCAATCTCTCGTTTGGATGAGATGGGTATTGAACCATTTATGATTTCTGGGGCATTAGTAGGAGTCCTAGCACAAAGATTAATGCGTCGGGTATGTAGCGAATGCAAAATTGCCTATAACCCTAGCACTGAAGAGTTAGCGCGATTTGGTCTATCAGCTTCTAATGAAGAAGAAGTTGTTTTCTATAAAGCTAAAACTTTAAACGCAGAAGAAAAAGCGGAAGCTAAAGCTAATGGTACTCTTTGTCCCAAATGCGGTGGGGGTGGCTACAAAGGTAGAGTCGGTGTCTATGAAGTAATGAAAACTTCGGAAAAAATAGAGGAGTTAATTAACCAAGGAGCTACTACAGATCGTATTAAGGAAGCTGCTGTAGAAGAAGGGATGATCACGATTTTGGCTTACAGTTTAGACCTAGTAAGGGAAGGTCACACCACTTTAGAAGAGGTAGAGAGGGTGACATTCACTGATTCCGGTTTAGAAGCAGAACTTAAAGCTAAAAGAAAAAGTGGTCTAGTTTGTCGTACTTGCAACGCCCAATTACAACCAGAATGGTTGGATTGTCCTTACTGTATGACTTCTCGTTTTTCTGACTAAATTTTAATAACAAATAATTAATTAAATCAAAGGTAAAAAACAATGATGGATTTCATGATTGAAGATTTGATGGAGCAGTTGGTGGAGATGGGAGGCTCCGATATGCATATCCAAGCCAGCGCACCAGTCTATTTTCGGATTAGTGGTAAGTTGACTCCTATTGGGGATGATTTGACTGCACCAGAATGTCAGAAATTAATCTTTAGTATGCTCAATAATACCCAACGCAAAGATTTAGAACAGAACTGGGAATTGGATTGTTCTTATGGGGTTAAAGGTTTAGCTCGCTTTCGGGTAAATGTGTATAAAGAACGAGGTTGTTATGCTGCTTGTTTGAGGGCATTATCTTCTAAAATTCCCAATTTTGATCAGTTGGGTTTACCCGATATTGTACGAGATATGACCCAAAGACCCAAAGGATTGATTCTAGTTACAGGTCCTACTGGTTCAGGAAAAACTACTACTCTAGCAGCAATGTTAGACCTGATTAATCGTACTAGAGCCGAACATATTTTGACTGTGGAAGACCCAATTGAATATGTTTTCCCCAATATTAAAAGTCTGTTTCACCAACGACAAAAAGGCGAAGATACTAAGAGTTTTTCTAACGCTCTCAAAGGTGCATTGCGAGAAGATCCAGATATTATTCTGGTGGGGGAAATGCGGGATTTAGAAACTATTTC
>JASJDB010000230.1 GCA_030065315.1 Xenococcaceae cyanobacterium MO_167.B52
CCACTATTGATCTGACATTAATCTCGGACACGAAAAACTAACATTTCACTCTTACATTTTCAACAATTTTGTGATTTTAAAAAGCTGAAAAACCCTAAAAATTGATTAGTGGGATAGGTTCACCATTTCTTCTGGACAAGAAGGAGTGTCTGCCAGGCTATTGGTAGGATTTAAGCTCAGAAAGTAGGATAAAAAGGTGATCACGGATCTTCACGGTATTAATTACTCCTAATCAAATCTATTCCCAGTTCATACTTATCAGATAAATCTAGTGCGGCACTGCGAAAATAATCCACTAGTTTGAAATGCTCGCGCCTGCTTAAAAATCAATACTTTTGACTTGTGAAGGCATGACTTTTGAGGTCTGTGTAGCGGTACTAGGAAAATGATATATTTCTACTTGAATTAGAATCTAAATTCGGATATATTAGGGTGTATTGTTTGTTCTAGAGCGAATTACTTACAATTTCAACTGTACTCATCCTGTCTGATGGCTGTGTTAATGCCTTGTAATTAGGTAGTTTTATGACTGGATTAAGCTAATGATGAAATTTTAACTATAAATAAATAGTAGTTTCACGGTAAAAATACACCCTAATTTTGCCCATGACACCAGAATCGTTATTCTTTTTACAACCAGAAGCAGCAGTCCATAAACGATATGAAGCTTTGCGCTCCTTTTATGTTGAGGGAATGACGGCGCGAGAGGTGTCGGCGAGGTTTGGCTATACGGTAAGTACAGTCTACGCATTAGCCAGAGATTTCAAGAGACTTCTCAATTCGGAACAACCCAGCTCCTCGTTCTTCATCCGACCACAACTAGGACGGAAAGAGAAGAGTCTCGATGGGAGTACAGGTCAACTCATTGTTGAGCTGAGAAAGAAATATCTATCAGTATCAGAGATCAAGGCTATTCTGGATTCGGTTGGGGAAAAAGTAAGTGAGAAATATATTTACAATCTGCTGGTCAAAGAGGGGTTTACCAGGCTACCTCGGCGTAGTAACCTGTCGCTTGACTGAGACCAGAGCAACGGTGCAACTAGAAGCGGCAAGCGAGTGAATTGCTGGTCTTTCAACCCCAGGAGTTGACGACAGAAAATAGCATGGGGGTTCTGTGTCTGCTGCCATACATTCAGGAGCTCGGAATAGATAGGCTCATTGAAGAGTCTGAATACCCTGAAACCAAAACCATTCCCAAGCTTAATGCCCTATTGAGCTTGGTGGCACTCAAGCTTTCAAATGTACGTCGCTATACCGCAGATGATCTGTGGTGCATGGATCGAGGGCTGGGATTGTTTGCGGGACTTAATGTCCTTCCAAAAGCTGCATGGTATACTTCCTATTCCCATCGCTTCACCAGAAACACTAACCTGAATTTCCTGAAAAGCCTCGCCCAAATCTGGAGCGAGAAGGGATTCTTATCCGACACGGCGAATCTTGATTTTACCAGCATCCCTTACTGGGGTGAGGATGATTCCCATCTGGAAAACAACTGGTCAGGAACGAGACGAAAGGCTATGAAGAGCCTGCTGGCTATTTTGGCCCACGCTCCTGAATCAGGAATTATCACTTATGGAGATAGCAGTGTTCGTCATCAAAATAAGGAGCGAGTAGTTCTGGAATTTCTGGATTTCTATAAAGAAGCTGGGGGTGAGGAGCTTAAGTATCTGGTGTTTGATAGTAAATTTACTACTTATCAGAATCTGGCCAATCTTGATGATGCTGGAATCAAATTCTTAACCATTCGTAGGCGTGGCAAGAATATAGTGGCACGGATTAATGCCATTCCCGACTCAGAGAAAAGAAAAGTTCGTGTGCCTGCTGGGGATGGTCAAAAGAGGCTACTGACAAAACCATTTGGGATTTTGGATTGCCGATTTTGGATTGAAAACAAGCCCCTGTCTTTCAAGCAGGGGAAAATCCCAAATCCCAAATCTAAAATCTAAAATCAAAATGACCGTATTAGACGAGGTTGTGTTTCTGAAGGACTATGGGGATAGCATTCGCCAGATTTCTATTTCTGGCTCTGGAAAAGTCAAGCCAGCTCTGATTATTACCAATGACTTTGATCTATCAGTGGAAGAAGTAGTACGCAAATATGCCAGAAGATGGATCGTGGAGAAAACTATTTCTGAACAGATAGAATTCTTCCACCTCAACAAGATATCCTCTTCCATGGTGATTAAGGTGGATTTTGACCTCACAATTACCATTTTTACTCACAATTTATATCGGATATTTGCCTCCGACCTGGAGGGCTACTCAAGCTGCACCCCCCAGACCCTCTACCAAAAGTTCATTCACAACAGTGGCCATGTGAAAATCACTGACCATCAGATCATTGTCCAAATGAAAAAGAAGAGGCATTTACCAACCCTCCTTACTTCTATGGAGAGATTTCAAAATGGGCCAATTCGCTGGCTCGGCGAAAAGGAACTGGTATTTCAGGGGGCTTCAATTTCATAATTGAAAGCCCAAAATTAGGGTCTCATAACTTACCGTGAAAATCCGTGTTGAATGTAAAGGAAGCTCACTCTTCCTGAGATGTTAGTTTCAGAGGATATAATGGCTCTGTTCCGTTTAGTTGCCAAATGCTCAATACTAAGTAAGCAGCTACAGTCAGCCAGATACAGGAAGGGGCTAAAACCATTCCTGCTACTGGATTAATTTGCCAGTAAAGCCAAGTAACTATTAAAGCCGAGAACCAAGGACCCAAAATAACTACAGGAACAGCAGCACCTAACCTTCTCTCTACAGTAAAGATAGTATTCCAGGTATCTCCTAAAGCCAGATGCACTACAAAAGCGATTAAAGGAACTACTAAAAATTGTTGATTCATTTCTTGCCATACTAATATGGCAGCAGTTACTCGTAGAACAGCAATTATCATCCAAACTATCGGAAAAGCTAAAGGTGGAGGAGCCCATTTAGGTCTGACTACATCATCATAGGTACGACGAGAACGGGTATTATCTAACAGGGAAAATATTCGGGAACGAATACTCAATAAAGTGAAAAATAGCACCGCCAATAAAGTATTAAACCAAGAGGGAAAAAAAGTGGAATTATCTACTAAATTGACCAATTTTTCCATTCCCCACAAAGCTAGAATCATGATTCCTGTTTGGAATATTGTTCCTAATTTATAAATTAAAACGGCTTTGAGATCTAACTGTTTTGTCGTAATTAGTGGTTGGCTGATAGACTCGGTTGTTCTCTCAGATTTAACCCCCATAACTTGATTAACAACCTTTTCAACTGTTCTATCATCATTGGATTGAGTCATAACATAATTAATTAAAATGCTTTGAATAATTCATAATTACGATAGTAAAACATTTATGGGGTGTTCAATCATTAGTTTAAGTGAAACTCCCACAAGAAAAATCCCCAAGTTTTTTCCAGATTTTACTGAGGGAAGAGAGGGTTAATTTTAGGTAGCGGAGGTCTAATTTCTCTAACTTTTAGCTCAGGAAGAGTGTGGTCAAGAAGTCCTAGCCTTTTCTAGATTCCTAGCTTTTGGCTTTTTAGGTGCTGGTTTACTGGGTCGCTTTTTTCGTTGAGACACGCCCTAGAAAAATTTTTGATTTTTATAACGATTCCTTCATAACCTACCTCCACTGATACTCTTTGGGAGGAAAATAGAGATAAAGGGAATTAACATGGTTTTTTCGCTTTTTATTTGAAAGTCCTACCCACTACTTTGTCGGTAATTTCGCTCAGGAGGGCTATGAGAATGAATACTTTTCCTTTCCACAACGAATTTCTACATTCAATTGTGACAATCTTTGTGTTGATTGTGGTCATGCTAATTTGGTTCACTGTTACTGCTGCCCCAGCAATTTAAACTAGCACTTGATTAATTTAAGAGTCAAGTATGACTATTTGAGCGAACAAATCAGTGAAAATGAACCCAGAATTGGGCTGGGATTTTTAAGACTAGACTCGGAATCGAAAACGGAGTTCGACATTCCCAAAGTACCATTCAGTAAGAATTAACCTCAGCAACTCATGTTACTGAGGGAAGGGAAGGTGCTACCCAAATTAATGATAGTGAGGAAATACTATGCCATTACCTTACCAAATTACCTTTCGAGATCTTCCCGCCTCTGAGGCGGTTGAAGCCAAAATTCGGCAACAGATAGAAAAGTTAAATCGTTTCTACGACCACATTATTAGTTGTCGAGTCATTATAGAAGTTCTCCATAAACATCACCATCAAGGGCGAATCTATCATGTCCGCATTGACCTGACTGTACCTGGGAGAGAGTTAGTGATTAATCGCCACCCCTCTCAACATCAGTCTCATGAAAATCTGTATGTAGCGATTCGCGATGCCTTTGCTGCTGCACAACGCCAATTAAAAAGCTACTCTGCTATTCAAATAAATAAGACTAAGGTACATGAAATACCTGTCCACGGTCGGATTATCAGTATTTTACCAGAGTATGGCTATGGTTTTATTGAGACCTCTGAGGGCAATGAAGTGTATTTTCATCAAAATAGTCTGCTCAATTGCACTCTCAGAGACTTGCAGGTGGGAAGTGAAGTTCGTTTGAGGTAAGAGATGGGAGAAAAAGGACTTCAAGCCAGCAGTGTCAGCTTAATTGGGCAACATCATCTTTATAGTTAACTAAAATCCTCATAGTTAACTAAAATCCTCTACAAACAGCATAAATACTGAGATTTTTCCAGATTTTGGTCTGGTCAAGAGATTATTTGTTTCTGGGAAAATCAGAAAATATTCTACTGAGAAACAATGTAGTTCAAGATAGTTGAATAAACTATGAAACTCCCATTAATTAATTGTTGATTCCCTATGTTTGTCAAAGTAATTGACTGAACTTAGTCAGTAAAAATGCTCTCTGTCAATGAGAATAGAGTCCTAGTCCTAACTAGCAAGATAATCCCACAAAGCTAAAGGAGGTTTAGAGCGAAGATGAGCCAAAGCTCGATTTTGTAACTGACGGACTCGCTCGCGACTGATATTTAACTCTTGACCAATAGAAGCTAAAGACCATTCTTTGCCATCTTTTAAACCAAAGCGCAGCGAGAGAGCTTCCCGTTCTTTCGGGTTCAGGTCTTTTAGTATCTTCCTCACGTCCTGTCTCATTGATTCGGTGGTCGTATAATCAAATGGGGAAGCGGAATTATCCTTGACCAGAGCCGATAATTCTGTATCTTGTTCGTCACCGATACGCACATCCAATGATATCGGCACTCTTGCTGCCTTGAGATACTCGCGAACTTTAGCTGATTCCATACCTAATTCAAATGCCACTTCACTGGTAGTAGCGGAGCGACCCAACTTCTGAGCTAGTTCTCGTTGGGCTTTTTTGATTTGGTTGAGCTTTTCTGTGATATGAATAGGCAAGCGAATTGTCCGTGATTGTTGAGAGATTGCTCTGGTCATAGCTTGACGAATCCACCAGTAGGCATAAGTAGAGAACTTGTAACCTTTGGTGGGGTCGAATTTTTCCACCGCTCTTTCTAAGCCCAGGCTTCCTTCTTGAATCAAATCGAGGAATTCTACGTTGCGCCGAAGATATTTTTTAGCGACTGAAACCACTAAGCGTAAATTGGCTTGAATCATTTTGTTCTTAGCCAACTGACCCAGGCGCAAGATCTGGTTCAGTTTGGCTTCACTCAAACCAACCGCGTCAGCCCATTCCTGATGAGTGAGCGAGTCGCCACGCTGTTGCTCTAGTGTTTCTTTCTCGGCTAAAAGAGACATCATGCGCTGAACCTGCTGACTATAAGTAATTTCTTCGCTACGCTCTAGCAAGGGTACTTGACCGATCTCGTGGAGATAAGTGCGTACCAGATCCATCGATAATTTAGACTGGTTATTTTCTTCGCTGAGTTTGACAGTACTCATGTTTGTGTGGTTTTACTTAACTAACAAGCAATCAACCAAAGCTTTCAGTTAGGGACTTTTTAGTACAATTATACTAAAAGACTGAAGGACTGAGAGATGCCTGACTACTTTAAAGAGCTTCTTAATGCCTTACCTAAAGTCTAGAAAAAGAAGTTGAGAAACTTGTGATCAGATGTCTGGAACAGAAACCAGAGAAAGTTTGGAGCGAAAGTCGTTTAATATTAATTCCCCAGACTTCCCCCAAGCTTTAAAGAGTTAATGCTAAAAAGCTTTAAAAAAACGGTTATTACGATGATCGCCACTAAATGAACTTCTGTTTTCACGGGGTCTGGCTTTATTAACCTTTAAAGTCCTCTCCATCCATTCTGCACCATCTAAATCTTCAATGGCTTTGTCTTCATCTACTTCAGATTCCATTTCCACAAATGCAAATCCGTGCTAGACGACCTGTTTCTCTATCTTTGGGCATATGAACTCTTTTAACCGTTCCATATTCACCAAAAACTTCATTTAATTCTCGCTCTTCAATTGAGTAGTCTAAATTACCAACATAAATTGACATAAAATTATTTTCCTCTCAATGAGTGTTGTGTTTAGAGAAATTTGGATTATTGTTCAAGAAATAGCTCAATACTTTACGGAAATGACCTAGCAATACTGAATGAAACCTTAATCGTTAATCTGTTATACTAGTTCTCTAAATATTGACTACAGATGTTTGATAGGAAGACAGGGGGGACAAGGGGGACAAGGGAGACAAGGGAGAAATTTATTTGTAGCCCTCTTTTTTAGAATTGGTATTAATTCTCGGACCCTATACTAACACTTTTCTGGAGATAGGCAAGCTAAATCATAATTACTTGATACAGACTTACTTTATCAGGTACTCGATTTCTTACTGTTCAAAAATAGTCAACACATTAGCCAACAGAATAAATTTGTAAGGCAGTCAGGTTTTTGACTCCAAAGTTTCAGTAAAGCTTTACTGGCTGGCGGATTTGTTCTTGGCTAATCACGCCCTTCGGGCTGAACGGAAAAGGCAAAAGCCATTAATCTGTTCCTAGTCTAAGTCAGGAAAAATCAAAATTATGAAGTTTTAGTGAAGCTAATTATTAGGTTATATTTTTGGGTTAAATTAGTCCTAAGTGTTTTTGCGTAAGTAAAAACACTGAGAATGATGAGTTGCCATAGCATTGGCACTCAGCCTCTCAAAAATTAACTAGGGATTAATTTGCCATCATAGAATCATGACCAGACCCAGAAAAGATCAAATACAGACTACTAATTCTCCTTTTAAACAATTGCGTTTAAATGCTCGACTTTCACAGGAACAGTTGGCGAGAAGTATCGGAGTTGCCATTTCAACGATTCGACGATGGGAAAAAGGACAAGCTGAACCTACTATGACTGTGGTTCAAATGAAAGCTTTTTGTCAGACTTTTGAAATTACTCTGGATAAATTACCAAATTCTTTGCTACCGCAGGATATTGCCAGCTAAATTCCCCAGAAACTCATCTCAAGAAAGTATCAAGAATTCCGTAGATAATCCAACCTTCATTTATAAAATGGAGGCTTAAAAATCTGGTAAGTTTCTTTTAATGTTAAGTTTTTTTTGTACCGAGTAACTTGAAAATTTAATTGCCCATTAATTGATAAATTTATAAGTGTGACAATCTCAAAATTTACATTGCTTCAGCAAGAAATTATTGAATCTTTTTCTTTAAACTCTTTAGCTGCCTCTCCTGATTGTTTGCTAAGTGAAATTGAGACTTGGACGGGGAATAATTTTTGGTTGACTAAATATATTTGTCAAGCCATAGCTGATTCTAGCTGTTTCATCCCTTCGGGAATGGAAGCTGTTTTAGTGGAGAAAATAGTTCAAGAGCGGGTAATTGAGAACTGGGAAAATCACGAGATCGCTATCCAATTCAATCTAATTCAAGAATACTTTTTCACTCAAAGTGAATCTGATTCCAGAGCCTTACTCTTAACCTATTTAGAGATTTGGCAGCCAGGAAAAATCTTATTGAATAACAGTCGAGAAACTGAACAATTAATAGAGTTAGGATTAGTTAGAGAGCAAGAAAATTACTTGCAAGTTTCTAATCGTATTTATCAATTTATTTTTAACTATGATTGGGTTCAAGAGCAATTATTTGCTATCAAATTAATCAATAAAACCCCGTCACACCAAGTCCAAACCAAGAATTCAAACAAGAGTTTTTCTTTGAGGTTCAATACTTTGATTTCACTACAGAGTAACCGTTTATCTCAAATAGTGGCTTTGATAAGTTTATCTGGATTAGGATTTATTATCTCCTTAATTTTCTTATCTATTTTTGAGACTCAATTTGCGCCCCTAATTGAAATTGAACCATCCAGGTTCGAGGAACAATTTCTTTTTCCCAATGAGAACTAAGGATATACTTAACTAGCAAGATAATCCCGTAAAGAACCAAGATTTTTACCTTTAAGAACTCTCAAAGCTCGGTTTTGCAATTGGCGTACTCGTTCACGACTGAGCTTTAGTTTCTTGCCAATAGCCCCTAAAGTCCATTCCTCTCCATCAAATAAACCAAAACGCAATAACAGAACCTCTCTTTCCTTGGGTTTAAGTTCTGCCAACATCTTCAGTACTTCTTCTCTCATTAAGCCTTGGTTTAGTTGAGTTTCCACAGATAATGATTCATCCTCAATTAATTCTGATAATTCGGTATTTTCGTCCTTACCCACTCTTACATCCAAGGACATAGTTTTCTTAGCCATCTGAAGATAGTTTCTAATCTCAGTAGATGACATATCTAATGCTTGAGCTACTTCTAAGATGGTTGCGACTCGTCCCAAGCTTGAAGTTAATTCCCTCTGAGTTTTCTTGATTTTATTGAGCTTATCGTTGACATGAATTGGCAGCCGAATAGTTCTAGCTTGTTGAGCAATCGCTCTGGTCATGCCTTGTCTAATCCACCAGAAAGCATAAGTAGAGAATTTATAACCTTTGCTATGATCAAACTTTTCTACGGCTCGTTCTAAACCTAAAGTGCCTTCCTGAATTAGGTCGAGCAATTCCAGATGGCGATTGAGATATTTCTTGGCAATTGAAACTACCAGCCGAAGATTAGACTGAATCATTTTCTTCTTGGCTCGCTGTCCTTGGCGAAGAATTTGGTTCAGTTCTTTCTCCGTTAATCCCACAGCTTGAGCATGGGCTTGATTATCTAGAATAACTTTGGTTTCTTTTTCTAGTTGTTCCTTTTTGTCTAAACAAGACATCATGCGTTGTACTTGCTTGGCGAGGACTATTTCTTCGTCTGCTTCTAGTAGAGGAACTCGACCTATTTCCTTGAGATAAGCATCAACTAAATCTCTCGGTTGTCCTGATGGTGTTTTTGACTCTTTGAAGGTTGCAGTAGTCATTTTTGAGGATATTTGAGTTTGATTGAGTTAAATATTGTAAAATGCGGGTAATTAAGAGATTAGATCTCTTTTAATTCTTAAATGTTGAGGTAATCTAGCTTATTATTCTGCTGGGAAAGAAGACATGGCTGCTTATTGCTTGAGTTTAATGACTTATCTTTTTCGAGCAGTTTATTTAGCCTGTGTGACTTGATCTTAAGCTATTGATTGTTAGGAAAGCTTAAATTTTAGAGTTTCTTAGTAAATAAGTCTGAAATATGAACTAATGCAATTTATACATCACAATATCAAAGAAATAGTTACTTAGGCTGCTATTTCAGTCATTATACTATAATTGGCGATCGCTATTGAACAAGCGAACTTCTCACTCTAGAAAATATTTGATTAGATTTCTGATAATTCTTTCATATTGGACTCAGCTAATTTT
>JASJDB010000231.1 GCA_030065315.1 Xenococcaceae cyanobacterium MO_167.B52
CTTCAGACAAGTAATTCAATTGAGCAACGAAAAATTAGTCAGGCAAATGTTTAGAGAAATAGAGAAGATAAGATTGCTTTTTTAGTCGCTTGTAGTTGGAGCATAATTAACAAAAGAAAAAGAACTAGATTTAAACAAGCCAAATCTGTCAAAATTCCAGGGGTTTTGACAAGTTGAAAAAATGAATTATTTAATGATTTATCGAGGAATAAGTTGAGTTTTAACTACTCAAATTTTAAGCAGCTTGTTGATTATACAATTGGCGAGGTTGTTGCATGAGAGGATAAGATTTAGGGCGACGTTTTCTGACTCTCGGCTCAACTCTTGCTGGTCGAGAGGGAAGGAGCTTATAGGCAATTAATTTGAGCATTATTTGATATAATCTTTCTCGATTTATGGGAGTAGCATTTTTAAATTCTGGGATAAAATTATTCAGATGATGACGAGTTCCTTGCAAAGATATACGTAAGGGATTTACTCTTTTTTGAGTTCCCGCTTGCCACATTACTGTTCTTAACAAGTTATAAGCTAAAAGATGAACATATATTTCTTTCCTAAGCATTTGAGGAGTTTTCCCTCGCAAGATATCCATCCCAAGAGTAGTTTTAATATGTTTTAAATCTAGTTCAACATCCCATCTTAATTCATAGATTTTTACTAATTCTACTGTGGGATAGAGTTGAATATCAAGTAAAGTAGTAATTAAGGTAACTTGCTTGGTTCGATAGCCAGGAATACAAATATAATAGTGAACTTCTCTCAGGAGAAGATTAGCAGGCAGTGAGTTGAATTCCTCTTTAGATAAGCCTTTTGGACAAGATTTGGGCTTTTGCCAAGTTACGAGGCAATCACAAGGACCAATTCTTTTGCCTTTTTTAATCTGGTTTTTTCGTCCTTGATGTTTTCTGAAAATGGCATCACACCCCAAGTTTTGGAGAAAGTAGATATCAGAATAAGCACTCGTATGCACGGTCTCCTAAAGCAATATCTCCAGGATTTAGATAATTATATAATTGTCTAGCTAATTTAATATCATGAGTCTTGAAAACATCAATTATTGTTCCTATTGCTGCTCCAGTTGTGATACTGAATAACACCATAATTTTAGCTAAAGGAAACCCACAACCTACTTTTTGAGAACTGGGTTGAGGGTAAGCTTCTTGGTTATCAGTAGTATCAGGCATCGATACTGTTGAACCATCCTATTACTTTGACATGACGACCACACCAATTATTTTCAGGAGTAGTTTGTGATTCTAACTCATTTCCTACATTGATAAATAATTTTTGGAGTAATTTTTCTGGCAGTCTTTTTCGTGCTTGGCAATAACCACTATTGTCTTCTGAGGGGATTTCTAATCCTTCTTTTGCCAACCAACTAATGATTCTACTGACAGCATTATGACAAGTTTTATCTGGAGCCAGAACCTGTGATAAAAATGCCCAAATAGTAACAATTGGCGAAAAAATTCTCTGACGATATTTTATGTTTTCTGACTCTACAGCGTCTGCCAGAAAAGATTCTGGTAACAGTTTTTGAAACGGTAGTCCAAGAGATGAATTGTATTTATCTACTAAAACTTGGACTCGGCTCTTCGGAGTCGGCAGATCTGAGGCTCTCCTCATAAAGGTCAACCCTATGAATACCAGACTTTTGAGCTTTTCTGCTTTTAGGCGATCGCTGTTATCTTAGTGACATTCGGTTATGAGGGGAGTTTTATCGAACACTATCTCCTACCGATTATTTACCCTGGGGAACTGACTCGCTCAATTCAAATTAGCCTGGGGTTATTGGTTTTAGCTATCAATTTTAGTATTTATGGATGGATAGCTTGTCGGAGCTTTAAAACCTAATACCCTATAATTTGTGAATCTAAGAATCAAGATTTAAGCCGATCAAGACTTAAACTCTAATATATTAATCAACGCTAATTATAGCGTTTTTCAGAGTTACGAGGTACGCTCAATGAACGATAAATATCCTTTAGGAATCCTTTAGGACAAAAAGCCTAAGGTTAGTTACCTCACCAGTACGAGAAATGCTAGATCAATATCTAAGATGCTTGTAGCTCAGTTAAAATATCATTAATTTCTGTTTTAAGAGTAGCAATTTTTTCAGTAAGAGATTCACTAATTTTAATTTTACTTTCTAACTCTTGTTGTTTAGGTTGAACAGAATCAATAAACTTTTTCAGACAATCATTTAGTTCCATTGCTAAGGATTTCCACAGAGTATTGACATAGTTTTGTTTTAGTTCATTAAAATTGGCTTCTAGTTGTTCTTTAACTCTTTTTCTTTGTCTGGGCATAGCGTTAACACTAAGAAGTCCAAACAGGACAGAAAGAACAAAAGCAGAAGCATCTAAAGAAACTGTATTAAATACTGTCAATCCTCCAAAGCCAGTAACGGCTGCCACTACGCCCAGTCTGCCACAGCTATTTAGTCCTTTATCTGCTGCTAGTTTAATATTTTCTGATATCTCTTTGGTGTTTACCTGACTACTATCTAGTGACGGAATAACAAAATTATCTTGCCCTATTTCAATTGCCATTTCTAAATCTTCTGTGGCTTCTCGAATAATACGTCCTCTATAGGTCAAGAAAGTAGAGGTGGCTTCTTCAAAAATACTTTTAAGATTGTCATCAAGTTGGGCTTCTTCAATTGCTTTAGTTAGCTTTTCTTCTAGGGAATCTTCTTCATTAGTAACACGCTTTTTCGCTGCACTGGTAAAAGAAATTTTTTGGTCTATTACTTTGGCAACAGCTTGTAATAAAACACGGAATAGCTCATTAATATTGCCTTGAAAAATGCCAAAGAGCATTTTATATTCTTCTAATCTATCTTGAATTCTTCTGAGGGTACGATCCAAGACTGCTTTTTCTTTCTCTAATTTGGTTTTAATATCTTGACTCTTTTGCTCTAGTTGTTCCAAATAAACCAATAAAGAATTTTGAGGACCTTGCAATTTGAGCTTGATTTTTTCTCCTTCTTCTAAAAATGCTAATAAAAAATCCTTCAACTCATCCATTCCCTGTCCTGTTTGAGAAGAGATGGTAAATAAAGGGGGCAAATCGGGGAAAATATCTTTTAAGCCTTGAGAAATGTAATTGCTGACTTCCTCAAGTTGTTCTTGGTTAATGAGATCGATTTTGTTGATTGCTACAATAACTTTACGAGACCAAGTACGATCCACTAAAGTTAAAAAATCTTGTTCTGATTTGCTTAAAGGTCTTTCTACTGAAGAAACAAATAAAATAATATCTGCTTGTTTGAGATAGTTTTCCGTGATTTCCTGATGTTGTTCGATGATAGAGTTTGTGCCAGGACTATCTATAAATCGCAATCCCCCCAAACCTTCAGGGTTATAAGATTCAATATCTTGGGTAGTAGGTAATATACCTACAGGCGCGATGGAATTATCCCCCAATTGATTGAGTAAACTAGATTTTCCTGCATTAAACTCTCCACAAATAAAAATCGAAAAAGGATTGGTAAGCTGTTGTTTAATTCCTGCCACATCAGGGGTAAAGTCAGGAAATAAATTTTCTGCTTCGGTAAATAATGCCTCCACCTTGTCGATGACTTGCAAACTGCGATCAAAAAGTTGTTTTTGTTCACTAGAGAGAGTTAGAGGCATAATCAAAGTTAATTTATAGTTTTATATACAACAAGAAAAAAATTGCAATCTTCAACTAAGAGTCTAAGATAGTTTTAATTGCTGCTTCTAGAGCGATCGCAATATGAGTCCAGTGAGTACCCCCCTGACAAAAGGCGATGTAAGGTTCTCTTAGTGGACCATCAGCAGAAAACTCAGAGGTACTACCATCAATAAATGTTCCTCCAGCCATTACTAGTTCACTTTCGTAACCAGGCATAGTGGAAGGAATAGGCTCCACATAGGAATCTATAGGAGAATATTTTTGTATGGTTTTACATAAAGCAATCAGTTTTTCAGGACAGCCCAATTCAACACCTTGAATTATATCTCGGCGAGTTTCTAAGGGTAAAGGGTTAACTGGGTAGCCTAATTGATGAAAAACATAAGATACTAGGTGAGTACCCTTAATTGCTTCTCCTACCATTTGAGGTGCTAGGAATAATCCCTGAAACATCAGGCGATTTTGATCTAGGGTAGCTCCCCCACTGGTACCGATTCCTGGTGCTGTCAATCGACAGGCTGCTGCTTCTACCAGTTCTTTTTTACCTGCAATATAACCTCCAGCCGTAACAATTGTTCCCCCAGGATTTTTGATCAGAGAACCAGCTATTAAATCTGCGCCTACTGCGGTGGGTTCTTGCTCTGCCACAAATTCACCATAACAGTTGTCCACAAAACAAACCGTATTAGGATTTTGGGATTTGACGAGGGTAACAATTTTAGCGATATCCTCTAGGGAAAGACTTTTACGCCAAGAATAGCCACAAGAGCGTTGAATTAAAACTAAACGAGTTTTTTTATGAATACTATGACCCAAGTTATCCCAGTCAATCTCTCCCGTTTTAGTTAAGTCTAATTGCCGATAGGAAATATTAAATTCTTTCAAAGAGCCTTGAGCTTTGCCCCTAATCCCAATTACTTCCTCTAGGGTGTCATAAGGTGCGCCAGCTACAGCCAACATCTCATCTCCTGGACGCAGTACCCCAAATAAAGCACAGGATATGGCATGAGTGCCAGAAACAAACTGAACTCTGACCGCAGCAGCTTCCGCTCCCATAATATCAGCAAAAACTCGATCCAAAGTTTCCCTTCCCAGATCGTCATGCCCATAACCAGAAACACCAGCAAAATGCTGTACTCCTACACGGTGATCACGAAAAGAAGCTAACACTTTTTTTAAATTTCCCTTGACCTTAGTGTCAATACCAGAAAAAATCGGTAATAGTGCTATTTCTGCATCTTTTAGTAGATTAGAACTATCTATCATTTAGTAAAAATGTCTATTTTGCCGACTATTGTTTGTCTAAAAGCATTTTCCAATTTAATGACAATATTGATTATTGGTCAACTAAAAAATGAAGGATCTAGATAGCACTAAGAAAAAAACAGTTGTTCAATCATTAGACTGGATTTTTATAATGTTCCTTGGCTTTGTGAGTCTCGGACATGATAGAACCATTCTAATGATTGATATTTAAAGTTGAGAAATCAGGTTACTAAATGACAATTGCTACATCAGAAAAACGACCTCTATCTTGGGGTATGATCGCTTACATGGGTACAATTCACCTAATAGCACTGCTTGCCTTGATTCCTAGCAACTTTAGTTGGGGGGCTTTGGGGGTTGCTTTCGCCTTATTCTGTATTACAGAATGGGGAGTTACGATAGGATATCATCGTCTGGCAACCCATCGTAGTTTTGAAACTACAAAACTAGTAGAATACTTTTTTATATTTTTGGGCACTTTAGCCTGTGAAGGAGGACCCCTTGACTGGATTGGTCTTCATCGTATTCATCATAAATATTCTGATACTGCTTCTGATCCTCATGATTCAAATAAAGGATTCTTGTGGAGTCATTTAGGCTGGATGCTTTATGTAAACCCCGCTGATAAAGAAGTTCATCGCTATGTAAAAGACATTGCTGAAGACCGCTTCTATCAATTCTGCCAAAATTTCATGATTCCAATTCAAGTTGTTTTAGGCTTTATTTTATTATTTATTGGTGGCTGGTCTTGGGTAATTTGGGGGATTTTTGTGCGCTTAGTAGTGGTTTTTCACTGTACTTGGTTGGTTAATAGTGCTACTCATAAATTTGGTTATCAGACTCACGAATCCAATGACAATTCTCGCAATTGCTGGTGGGTAGCTTTATTAACCTTCGGAGAAGGTTGGCATAATAATCACCATGCTTTCCAATACTCTGCTCGTCACGGTCTGAAGTGGTGGGAAATTGATATTACATGGATGATAATTCGCTCACTCAACATTTTAGGACTGGTAAAAAACATCAAATTACCTCCTACAGGAGCCGAGCAAGCATAAATTTTATTTGATTCACATAAGCATAGGTGATAGATGGCTGCCAAGGTAGTTATTTCTATTACCTATTTTTTTATTGCTATCCGAATTAAAGAAATTGTAAACCTCGTACTAAAACAGTGTAGAGTTTGCAAAAATAAGAATAACTTAAAAAAAGTCAATCTCCGTATAAACCCCACTAATTGCTCAATTACCCGACTGTTATTTATGTTTTCTATTTATATACTTACTTATAACGAAGAAATAGATATAGCTGATTGCATCAAATCTGCTTTACTATCGGACGACATTATAATAGTTGATTCCTATAGCACAGACCGAACTATCGAAATTGCTTCTGATTATCCTGTGAGAATTGTGCAAAACCCTTTTGAAAGTCATGGTAAACAAAGAACTTGGATGTTAAAAGAAGTAGAAACAAAATATAAGTGGGTATATATTTTAGAAGCAGATGAAAGAATGACCTCTGAATTATTTGCTGAATGTCTGACAGCGATAAAAAGTAATCAGGTTATTGGATATTATGTAGCAGAAAGAGTGATGTTTATGGGGAAATGGATACCCCACAGCACCCAGTATCCCCGTTATCAAATGCGTTTATTTGATAAAAGCCAAGTTTGGTTTACCGATTACGGACATACGGAAAGAGAGGTTTGTGATGGAGAGACAGGGTTTCTCAAAGCCACTTATCCTCACTACACTTCAGGTAAGGGATTGAGCCGTTGGATAGATAAACATAATCGCTATTCTACAGACGAAGCACTAGAAACCATCTCTCAATTAAAAGCAGGAAAAATTAACTGGAAAGTTTTGTTTTTTGGTAAATCAGAAGTAGAAAGAAGAAGAGCTTTAAAAGATTTATCTCTACGGTTACCTTTTCGTCCTCTGATTCGCTGGATTTATATGTATTTTTTCCTCCGAGGATTTTTAGATGGAAAAGCAGGATTTGCCTGGTGTACTCTACAGGCTTTTTATGAATATCTGATTTTACTAAAAGTCGAAGAAATGCAACAATCTGCTTTATCAAATAATACCTCGGTAGTTAGCAATCAAGACTTGGAAATTATCAGAGAAAAGGAAGAAGTAAAAAGTTAAGTTTTAAGTCAGAGATTACACTGTTGTAAAATAACGGAGCCTGGGTTAACGTGAGTTCGGAGTTCGCCCTAAAGGATCCCTAAAGGGTACACCTTCGGATAACACCTTCGGATAGAATTCGGAGTTCGCCCTAAAGGATACCGCTTCGCATAGAGTTATGATTTTTTCAACGAAAGAATAAGAGTTTCAAGGTTATCGAACCATTCTCCAAACTCGAAAAATTGCATTTTTTTGGTTTTGTCGAACTCACGTTGGGTTAAGCTTCGTTTTGGCTTTTTTCACCAAGTAAGTTGTTACAGAATTTAAAGTTATGTAGCCTTTTACCTTGGGACAATAGAGACATAGGGTAAACTAGCCCTTAATATCCCGTAAAATTGGAGAACACTCGCTCAGGAGCGAAATAATCAATGTCTCATAGCGTAAAAATCTACGATACTTGTATTGGTTGTACCCAATGCGTGCGTGCTTGTCCTCTGGACGTATTAGAGATGGTACCCTGGGATGGCTGTAAAGCTGGTCAGATTGCCTCTTCACCTCGTACAGAAGATTGTGTTGGTTGTAAGCGGTGCGAAACTGCTTGTCCCACCGATTTCTTAAGCATCCGTGTTTATCTAGGGGCTGAAACTACCCGTAGTATGGGTCTGGCATACTAAATAACAAAATCTCAATAAAAGAATAGCAATTATAAGCAGGCTATTCATAAATTCAAGTGCAGTGTCGTTCAACTCAGAGTTATACTCGATCAGAGGATAGTTTGAAAGTTGACGGCACTATATTCTTTTGGTGGACTACTAGATATTATGACCAAAATTGAAGCATCTTCTTATACAGATAGTCAAATTATTGCTTGGTTACGTGGCTTATATACTGTAGCCCTGGCAGATGGTAATTATGACCCTAAAGAACAAGAGTTGATCTCCCAACTGACTAAAGATTTAGCTCAACTTAACAGCGATCGCCAGTTAGAAACAATTAGTCCTGAAGAATTAGCTACAGCTTTGGGAAAAGACCGTGATACTGGAGAAAATTTTTTACGAACCGCAGTATTGGTGGCTGTGGCAGATGGAGTTTATTCTCCTCCTGAAGATGAATTACTACAAAAGTTTAGTAAGGCTTTAGATATTGAAGTAGAAGCTCTCAAATCTTTGGAAAATACTCTCTACAAACCAGAGACTGAGTCGCAAATTCATTCTGCTTCCATTACTAAACCCCAACCCCGTCCCGATTTATTACACCCTGTTAAAGATTGGCTGGACGACATGAATGTAAAAGATGCTCGTCTTGCTCGTTTTATTTGTAAAGTCATTCCACCTCAATGTCCTTTTGAGAGGGACATTAACTTATTTGGACGTACCATTGCTCATATTCCTCCCCTGTGTAAGTTAAATCCCCTTTATGAACAATTGGTTGGATTACGTTTTCGTTCTCTTACTTATTTGGCTGATGATTGTAAAGAAGATATTTCTGAATATATCTAAACCATTGATTTTTAGTATCTGACTCAGTTCTTGAATTCACTTTATAGCGGTTCTCATTTTAATGAGATACAAGAAATATCTTGGTTTTAGTTCATCGTTCATCGTTCATCGTTCATTGACTGTACCTCACTTATTTGAGAAAGGCTATAGTTAAGATTAAGGGGATTTCTCCTCTTTGATTGATTCTGTTTCTTTTATTCATTTGCCATCAGGATAAAAGTATAGGCGCAACAGACCAGAATAAAATGTCTTTCCAAACTCTTTTTTTCTCGAACTTGGTATTGGCTTTCTAACCAACCCTTATCTTGTTTAAACCCATCATTTCAAAATTGATAGACCAGTATTTCTTCCCCAACATTTGTGATTAAGTAATCAATTATGCCTGTACCTTTTGATGCCACAGCTGCTAGAAAACGTATTGAGCGATTTTGGTCTTTACCTGCTAGTTTTGGGATGGAACGAAACGCTTACCATAACTATCTCAACGAAATTGTTAGCGATCGCTATGTCCTAATTCAAGGTTTACAATTACTTAGAGATGAACTCCAATTAGCAGCAACTAGTCAGACCCAAATTAAAGCTTGTGGTGCAGATTTAAGTTTACCCAGCGTAGCGACAACTCTTGCTTATACCAATTGTGGCGATCGCATACATCAAGGAGAAGCTACCAAACGTTATCGAGATGTAGTAGCTTCCCGTTTTGCTACTCTCTCGGAAATTGGCGAACTAAAATTAGAAGCATTTTTCCCCGCAGGAGGTGGTACGGATAACGGCTCTACCCTTGCCCATGTTACTGTAGCCCATCAACTAGATGAATCTCTCAGGGAAAGATTGTATAACGGGAATCCCCAATCAATGGCACTAGTAGCCATTGACTTAAAAACCCATGTAGGGCGTTTAAAAGAAGGAGGAAAGTGTATTTATGGCAAAACTCGTGAATCTCCTTGGCGAGAGCCTCGTGCAGCCTGTGGTGCGATCGCTGGTACCCTAAATCATTACAATCCTCGCAATTTAATTCATCGTCGTATTAGAGGGGATTTGGGAGAAGCCAACTTCAAATATCTTTCCCAAGAGAAAATTTTTACTGATGAAGGAATTGATATTACTATGGCGGTTGCTGCTGCCGTTGTAGCGGTTCGAGGTATTCGGAATAC
>JASJDB010000232.1 GCA_030065315.1 Xenococcaceae cyanobacterium MO_167.B52
CATTCCGATAATGGCATCTCTGGCTTCATCATTACGACTGGCATCGAGTACTACTAAAAAGGGATCGAAAAAAGCTTCGACTGCTTGCTCGAATGTAATTCCCTTATGTTTCAATGGGTTTTGCCTTGCCTTGTCATCATTCCAGATAAAAGTAATACCATTGAGGATGAATTGTTTATCCATCTTCTCTATTATAGGAGATTACGTATTTACATTGTCAATACATTATTTTCCCACAAAAATAGTCCTAAAGCTTTTAAATAAAAGATTGCCCTCTGAAACCTCAAACAATCTTAACCAGAAAATCTGAGGCTCTTGTCTAAAAATGCAATCCCTGAAAGAATAAGTCTAAGTTCTTGATTAATAATTTTGAGTATCTGATTTTGACAGATGAGCCAAAAACTTTTTTTAACCGTAGTAACCACAACCATATTTGCCAGTGTCTTTAACTTACCTGCCCAAGCAGAGTGGGAATATACTCGCTGGGGTATGAGCGTAGATGAAGTAGTAAAGGCTTCGGAAGGAAAAGCAGTACCTGTCAATGTTAGTGAGCGAGTCTTATTAAAAAATGATGCTCACCAAACCTTACTCAAAACTCAATGGTCAACAGAAGAATACTCATTTGATGTATTTTTTAAATTTGACCTCAAAGATTCTAAGTTATCAGAACTACTCTTCAAATCTACTGGTAATAATGAGGATTTAGGGATAGCTATGATCGAAGAATTTGGTCTTCCAAGTAGAGCTCAAGGGGGTCTATCAAAAAGAGATTCTGATATTCGAGGTTTCAGATTACTACCAGATCAAGGTAACTTTGCTACACCAGAAGAAAATGTTTGGCGCAATGAACCTCAAAGATCTCAGGAAGATATAGCTATACTTTTGGAATGGAATACCCCAACAGATTTTATTCAGATGAGCCGTCAAGGTGAGGACGATGTCGTAATTCGTGTCAGACCTGCAAAATCAAAGTAATAAGTACCTGGGCAAAATTAAACGGTTATACACAAGGAAGGGTACAATGCTCCCAGGTGTCCTAATTTTTTAGGGGGAAAAAATGGTCAAAACGCCAGTTATCAATCTCTTTTGGTAGTCACTGATTTTCGGTAATTCCTTACCTGGGGATTGGGATAACTTCTCATACCTTTGGACAGATAGGCTAATAGAAATCCGGTTAAACCAGCCATACTCCAGGAGAAAAAGTTAGTGGTTGCTGTCGTCATACCAATTAACAGTAATCCTAGTAGCCAGTAGCGAATATTGATAGAAGATAGGAGTTTTTTCAACTTCATCTTTTTTATGTTGTTGCTTTTAAGATCTTGTTGATTATTTTATCTTACAGTGTCCTAAAACTCTCATATCAAGGCAGGAGATGATTATAGAAAGTTAAGGCTTTTTGGGGATTTTGAGCAACATTTGGTTGTTTTTTGACAATTTTTTGGGCTTTCCTAACAAAAGCACTTGAACGTATTAATCATTGTTCTATTTATTTAGATTTTAATCAAAATTCTCGGTAATTTATGTTTGTTTCGTTCTTTCAACCCAATAGCCAATCAGATAACCAATCCAAATAACCCTTAATAAGAGAATAAGGGTGGATTTTTTTTGTTTCCTTGGGTCAACCCAACCTACAACATCGGCGATCGCACTACTCTTTCTGATTATGTTTGAGTCCAGTCTTCAATAGCGATATTCTCAAGTCTTTCAAAATGTTTGATGTTGTTGGTAACTAGTACCATATTATTGGAAATTGCACTTGCGCCAATCAGTAAATCGAAATCATCTACAGGTCTTCCGAGTTTTCGTAGTCGAGATTTTTCTTTTGCGTACACATCTAATGAATTATAGATAGGCAAGATCTGCACTCCGGATAAAAAATGTTCCAATACCTCACGGTTTTTATCTGGGTGGGTACTGTTCTCAACTCTAAACTTAAGTTCAGCTAGTGTAATTTCCGATATGAATAGGAAATCAGATTCCACCTTGGCAAATTTTTTGTCCAGCTCGTATTTTCCTTTGATGTAGTAAATACAAATATTCGTGTTGAGGAGAAATCCATTCACAAGCTTTCAATTTGTCTATTTATTGAGCGACTATTACGTAATTCCTCGATGATTTCCTCGGCAGAATTTTCCGATTCCCATGCACCAAAAGCAAGATTCATTGTATTGGTCTTGTGTTTTAGGTTTTTGCGAATCGAATCTGTCAGTCTTTCTATTAAATCCAGCTTCCAGCAAGTGTTTAGGGTCTTAATCAACCCCCAGTAATTATTCAATATGTCGTAGTTGCTTTGATTCATAATATACAGTGTTGGTTTGACGTAAGGAAGTCAAGTATAAATCAGTAAGTTTATATTTTATTTGATTGAGGGCATTGGCGTTAGGTTGCGATCACACTTTCCGTAGGTTGTGTTATACCAGTTTCAAAAATTCTTACTACAAATAAATCTCCCAGTCTCCCAGTCTCCCAGTCTCCCCGTCAATCTTATGTAGCGACATAGGAAGAAAAGCACTTAGGGAAGGAATTGAAAAGATAAGAGAGAAATATCCCTTTTTTATTGATGCTTTTGTCTTATTACCCGATCATTACATTTCATTAACTGCCTTTCAGCCTTAACTTGTCACCAATGCCTAATAACTAACGCCTAACAGCTTCTTTATAGTTAAACTTAGTTTTATTGAGTAATTTTTAACTCTTCCAAGTTCCAAAAAGCACCACCAAGGGCGGAATATTCAATAGTCTGGATATTGTTTCTCACTGCACCTAACGCTAGGGGATTTACTAAATAAATAAACGGTAACTTTTCCGATACTATTCTTTGGACTTCAGTATAGATTGCTTTACGCTTTTCAAAATCTAATTCTTTTGCTGCATCAATAAATAATTGACCAATTTCTTTTTCCCAATCTGTAATTATTCTACCGTCAATTGGGTCTTGTCCTGGTTTTGCTCCCTGATTAAAAAAGTGTAAACTACCATCAACAGCCCACAAATTAGCTCCATTATTGGGTTCATTTCCTCCTGTAAATCCTAACAAGATACATTCCCAATCTAACGCCCCATCAAGTTTATTTACTAGAGTGTTAAAATTAATCGGTTCAAAATTAACTTTAATACCAATTTTTTCTAGATCACTTTTAATTTGTGAACCCATTGCTTCTCTAGTTTTATTACCTGAGTTGGTAAGAAAGTCGAATTCTACTCGATTACCTTGATTATCAAATAATTCTCCTTGAGAGTTATAAGTAAACCCTGATTCTTTGAGTAACTCTTTAGATTTTTCAATATCATATTCATATCCTTTTAAACTTGCATCATAAAAAGGAGCTTGAATAGAAATAGGAGAGTTTTGTGGTTGTCCTAAACCTCGATAAATATTATTAATAATTCTTTGGCGATCAATAGCATAGGCTACTGCTTGTCGAAATTTAACATTATTAAACCATTTAGATTTATAGGGTTTAACAAAAGGCTTGCCATCTCTGGAACCTTGATTTAAGTTAAAAGTGATAAAGGTTGTGCCGTATTGTGCGCCACCATTATAGATAGTGAAATTCCCCCGCTTTTCTTCTTTTTTTAGTAAAGAAAAGTACTCAGGAGAAACAGCAATAGAATCTAGACTTCCAGAACGAAATTGCAATAAGAATGTGTCTTGAGATTCGACAATTTGCCAAACTACTTCTTTAATATAGGGTAAATTATCACCATTATCAGCTTTTTTCCAATAATAAGGATTAGGTTCAAAAATGAGTCTTTGACTGTTGACATATTCTTTTAATTTATAAGCACTATTGGCGACGATATTTTCAGGAGGAGTATCTGTGGTTAAGGCAGAAAGAAATAATACATTGCCATCTTGGTCTTTATTTTCTACGGTTTCTTTATATATATGTGCTGGTAAAATACTTTGCCCAATGCTGCTAAAAAATGGCGCAAAAGGTTCGGCTAAAGTAAATTCTATTTCTAAATCATTGAGCTTTCTTACTTGGGGTAATTCTTGAGATTGACCAACTCTTAGAACATCTTTGGTACTGTTGGGAATATCAGGATTAAAATAAAGCTGATTATAAGTAAAAATTACATCATCTGCGGTTAATGGCTGACCATCAGACCACTTTAATCCTTCTCGAAGTTTGAAAACAATTTTTAGCTTATCTTCTGAAACTGACCAAGATTCTGCTAAAGCTGGTTCGGGATCTCCTGTAATAGGATTTTGACTAATCAACCCATCAAACATCATTCCTGCGACAGCACTACTACCTGCATCTTGGGAAATTACAGGGTTAAAAGTTTTCGGATCGCTCAAGACTGCTTGAACTAATTGAGGTACTTGACTACTTTCAGCTTTTAGAAGTTCAGCACTACAACTGGTCAATGCGATCGCATTAACTATAATTATTCCTACAAGTAACAGTTTTTTAATAGCTGGAATTCTAAATTTATGACAATACATTTTTTGTTGATGTTTGGTAGTTAGTGGTTAACGACTAATTGCTGTTAACTAGATTTTCCTAAAGCATATACTCCGCAGAGCATACAAGTCATTATTCCCAAACTAATCGACCAACTAAGACCTAAACTTAAAGCAATTCCCCAATTACAAACTGCACCCAAGATTAGAAAAGGAATAATACTCATTACAGAAGCATAAAAAGCATTTTGAGATTCTCTGACAGCACGAGTTTCTTCGTATTCTTCTGCGGACATATATAGCGATCGCTCGGCAAAGTTAAACCATCTTGATAGTTGTTCTGTAATCCAATCTTTCACTGAAGTGAGACTGATATACAGTACCAGTGACCATAAACAACTACCAGCGATCGCAGTTGTATTCAAGGGAAACAAAAAAGGAAAAAAATCTTGCAGCATAATGAGTTACAAATTTTATGAATGATTGGAGAATGATTATTGCAGGGATTTTAGCAAATATCTCTAATCTTCATCTCAGGAACAATAAGTAATGATACTGATTCTTTTATTGCTGTCCAAATTAATCAATAGTATATTGGTTAAGTATGTTTACAAAAAACATCTAGTGTAAATTAAAAAATTCAGAGATCACCTTGAGACTTACAAGCTAAACCTCTTGAGATATGAGCTTTTTAGCTTATTTTGAATATTTGATTGAAGTTCGTAGCAAGGGAGCTTTCAATCATCTGATTGTAGTCAATAGTAAATCAACTTGAAACAAAGTGGTATTTCCGTGCTTATATTCCCCCATTAGTTATTCAGTATTCTCTAGGAGAACAGAGAGCTATGAATTTTAAGGCAACATGGTATCGCTTGGTGCTGGTTATGTTAGCAACATTGTCCATTATTCTGGGACTAGCATCAGACAAGCTAGGACAGGTTCAAGCATCTAATACTTTGGAAATACACAATAGTATAGAACCAACGACAATAGCTAGTAATGTGTGGACCAACGGCTCTTTCCCCGTAGAGAATTTTCAATCTTACACCTCTCCTTTTGGCTACCGTCGCTCTCCTGTTGATGGAGAAATACAATTCCATAATGGTTTAGATATGGCTGCGCCCCTAGGAAGTTATGTTCGTAGTTGGTGGACAGGAACAATTAGTAAAGTAGCTAATGACAGTAGATGTGGCATTTCAGTAACTATAAAATCAGGAGAATGGGAACACGCCTATTGTCATTTAAAGGGTGAGGTAAAAACATCAGATAAAGGAGTTTTTATGATTGATCGAGAAGGAGGAATCAAGCTTACCCAAGGTCAGCAAGTTCCAGTAGGTGCTAGAATCGGTCGAGTAGGAATGACTGGTAGAACTACAGGACCCCATCTGCACTGGGTTTTGAGACATAAAGGAAGTTATGTTGATCCTGCTAGTGTGCTTAAAGCAATGTTCAAAAGTCGAGCTTAGGAAAGTGGGTAGTGGTTAGTAGGTAGTAGTGAAAGCTATCAACCATGAACCATGAACTATTATCAGTCGAACTTGGGAAAGTGGGTAGTGGGTAGTGGTTACTAGTTAGTAGGTAGTAGTGGAGGCTATCAACCATGAACCATGAACTATTATCAGTTAATAAATTTGGATATCATAACTATATTTTTGTAACTTGAGACATAATAGAAATGCCTGCATATTTAGAGTATATTCAACCTAAATACTCGTAAAAGACTCTACAGGTAGTGTAGGAACCCTCTCTATCTCAAGTAAATATTATTATTGTTATGAATCCTCACACAATTGCTCAAACTCAACAAACCAAAAAACTCTTACTTACTCAGTTAACAAAACATCAAGCACCGATGAGCCTGCAAGAGTTAAAGGCTAAGATTACCATAGATAATAATTTTTCCTATCGTAGTTTTAAAGAAGCTGCTTGGGAATTGGTAGAAGAAGGCAAAGTCCACTTTACCTGTAGTTGGGATTTAGAAATTAATACTAACTAGGGCGTGTCATCATTTGAAGGAAAAGATGCTTTTGAGAGAAATTTTGCGAGATACAAGGAGAAAAATGTTCTGCATAGCAGAGCTACGGAGGTTATTTTTCGACGTACTAGGTCGTGAAATTGCCGAAAAAAGCACTTGTTTTTTAATTGATGACACGCCCTAATGTTAGAAAAAGACGAAAGACAATATAAACCTTTCGGCGGACAAGGGAATAAACCAGGCGATCGCAGAAAAGTCTTCCAAGTAGATCGAGATCGCATTATTTATTCTTCGGCTTTTCGCAGATTAGCTCAAGTGACTCAAGTGGTTACAGCTCAAGAAGGTCATGTATTTCACAATCGTTTAACTCATTCTTTGAAGGTTGCTCAAGTTGCTAGGAGACTGGCAGAAAGCTTAATTATCAAACAACCAGACATAGCCGAAAAACTAGGGGGAATTGAACCAGATATAGTAGAAGCAGCAGCTTTAGTTCATGATTTGGGTCATCCCCCTTTTGGACATATTGCGGAAGAACAATTAGACGAATGTGCTGTAGAACATGGTTTAACTGATGGTTTTGAGGGTAATGCTCAATCTTTTCGGATTTTGACCAAGTTAGCAATTCATCGCATCGATTACTGTGGTTTAAATCTGACTAGAGGGGTTCTTAATGCAGTTCTGAAATATCCTTGGTTACGAGACTGCAAAAATCCCGATTCTAAACAGTATCGTAAATACTCTGTTTACGACTTAGACTATGAAGCATTTTTGTTTGTTAGAGACACTGGAGATCGCAGTCAGACTATAGAGGCTAGTATCATGGATTTTGCTGATGACATTACTTACAGTGTCCATGATTTAGAAGACTTTTACTTAGCTGGTTTAATTCCTCTAGAATTGCTTGCTACCGATCGTGATGAGTTAGATCGTTTTTTGGGAGAATGGCTCAGAGACAGACCTAATAATAAAGTAGCTAAAGCTGTAGAAGCAAATCCTTCTCGCTTTCAAAACTTCCTTGATGCAACTTATAACTTGAGAGGACAATATCGCCCAGGCTCTTTTGAACAAAAAGCCCAGATTAAAAGGATTAGTTCCCAACTAATTCAGAATTATATTACTTCTGTACAGCTATCATTAAAATATGGCGATCGCGGTTATCTTCAGTACAATCAAGCCAAAGAAGAAGAGTTAAAATTTTTGCAACGTATAGTCTGGTCTTATGTAATTTCTAATCCCCGTCTCGCTACTCAAAGATATGGGCAAAAAAGAATTATTAAAACTTTGTTTGAAATGTATCTTGAATCGATTAAGAAAAAAGATTTGAGTTTTATTCCCGTGCGCTTTGTCAAAGAGTATTTAGAATTAGATGAACGAGATCAACAAGGAAAAAATGTTGCCCTAGAAAAAACCCGTATGGCGATAGATATTGTTGCTAATTTAAGTGAAGCGGAAGCAGTACTGAAATTTCGTCGTCTCACAGGAATTAGTCAAGGTTCTTTCTTAGATTATTGGGAATAATCCCGAAGGTGTTAGGTATTAGTTATTAGGTTTGAGGTTTGAATTCACTAAACTAACGCCTAACCACTAAAGCCTAAGACCTTAAAATAACACCAATGACTGCTAAAAAGTACCTAATAAAATTAATACGGTAAAAGCACAAAATATTGCCATGATTGTGGCAGCAATTACTGCATAGGGTGCGTGATTAGTTGCTTCTAAATATTCATTAACTTTGCGATCCTTTTCTTCAGGATGCCAAACCATTCCGCCTCTCATAATTCCTAGCCTCCAAAATGCTAACAAAATGCTAAGTTCTTATTACAAACAATGGTAATCATAGATTAGTAAATAAATGAGACGAAATTAGATAACTAAATTATATGTAAAACAAATTATTTAAAATTGATTTATCGTTACCATCTTAAATGCAGCGTGGGGACTATCGACTAAACCGACGTAGGAGGTTTCCTAAAGGATACCGCTGCCCCTTCGGGTAGAGCTAACCTTTCAGATAGAGCTGACCTTTCAGGTAGAGCTTCGCAAGCGCAAGCGCAAGCGCATAAGCGGGAGAGGAAACGCTGCCAATAAACAACAATTTTCCGCTATAATTAATGATATCTAGCGGAAAAACCAGATGTTGTTGACACAAACAGTTAGATTGAAACTCAATAGCAGCGAAAAAGAAATATTGACCAATCTGTGTCGTCTGTCTAAAAACTTGTTTAATGTTGGACTCTACACTGTTCGTCAGTACTTTTTTCAAGAGCAAAAATATCTCAGTTACGAATCTAACTATCATCTGTGCAAGAGCAATGAAAACTATCAACTCTTGGCTACAGATTGCGGTCAACAAACTCTTAAATATGTAGACAGATGCTTTAAAGCATTTTTCAAATTGCTCTTGATGAAGAAACAAGGAGTGTATCAAGAAAAGATTAATCTTCCTCGGTACTTGCCCAAAGATGGGTATTTTCCTTTGATTATTCCCATCAGAAAGCGACATGACTTTGCTAAAGATGACTGGAAGTTTAAAATTCCCACCTCTCGCAAATATACCAGAGAACATGGCTCTGTCTATATAACTGTGCCTCCAAATCTTAGGGAGTATCGAATCAAGGAAATCCGAATACTGCCCAAGCAAAGAGGTAAATTTTTCGATGCAGCATTTGTCTATGACCGAGAGGGATGCTGGGGAAACCCCAGCATATCCAATCAAGGTGTTGAGTCTCCTGACGAAAAGATAAATGATATTGGTAAAGATGCTATTGCGATTGACTTTGGCTTGAATAATCTTGCCACAGTAGTTGCGACTACTGATGAGTCTTTTGTTATTGATGGTCGTTGGCTCAAGTCTCAAAACCAATGGTTTAACAAAAAACGAGCTAAACTTGCTCATCATAAAGACAAGCAAGGTATTAATTATTTGACCAAACAAGAAGCTTGGCTTTCTTACCGTCGTAAAAACCAAGTCAATAATTATCTGAACCAAGCTGCTAGATATATTGTTAACTTCTGTCTCATGAGAAAGATTGGAACGATTGTTGTGGGCTATAACCCAACTCTTAAACAAGAAACGAACATGGGCAAACGCAACAATCAACACTTTGTAAATATTCCAATCTTTACCCTTCGTGCCAAGCTGGAAAGCCTCTGTGAGCGATATGGGTTGAACTATGTTGAGCAAGAAGAATCTTATACTTCCAAGGCTTCTGCTGTAGATCGTGATGAACTGCCTATATACAATGCCGACAACCCGGTCAAACCGAAATTCTCTGGTAGACGAGTTAAGCGTGGATTGTACAAAACTAAGGTGGGTCATCTGGTCAATGCTGATTGTAATGGAAGTCTAAATATTGGTTTTAAAAGTAAGCACAAAGGCTTTAGCCGAGTGTCTAGGGTCTGCTTGACGCAGC
>JASJDB010000233.1 GCA_030065315.1 Xenococcaceae cyanobacterium MO_167.B52
CAAATTTAGTTAGAACTGGAGTGATTGATATAGAAGAAGGGATTGCCAAAAGTAGTAAACCTGATGAATTACAGCGTCTAGTTGGTGGTATTGGAGGAGGGGTAGGAGCATCTAAGTCCAGAACTCGTCGCTAAAAATTTTTTGTCTTAAAAGCCTTTTATCGAAATCAAAGGCAATGATAACTGAAAACTGATAACTGATAACTGAAATGACTGTATATGTAGCGAAAGTTAAAGATGGTTCGGGAAAAATCCTCAAAGAAAAGGTTGAAGCAGCCTCTCCTGAACAAGCTCGCAGTATCTTACAAAACAGATACGTGGCAGTAGGAAAAATTAATAAGTCGGCTCTAGACCTAGATTTATCCCAGTTAGAAGTAGCTTTAAGTAAAGTCACCATCAAAGATAAGGCAGTTTTTTCCCGCCAGTTTTCCGTAATGATTAATGCAGGGGTTGCAATTGTCAGATGTTTAGGGATTCTGGGGGATCAATCTAGTAATCCTAAACTTAAAAAAGCTCTTTTAGCTATTAGTGGGGAAGTACAGCAAGGGATTAGTCTTTCTGAGTCTATGGCAAAACATCCAGAATGTTTTGATGATCTCTATGTCTATATGGTAGAAGCAGGAGAAGCTGGAGGGGTTCTGGATGAAGTGCTAGACAGATTAGCTGGTTTACTGGAAGATGTTGCTAAACTACAAAATCAAATTAAGTCAGCCATGACTTATCCCATGACGGTAGGATTTTTTGCTGTGGTGGCTTTTCTTGGTATGACAATTTTCTTGATACCAGTTTTTTCAGGAATTTTTGAGAATTTGGGTGCAGAATTACCAGCCTTAACCAGCTTTATGGTGTGGTTGAGCGATACCCTCAGAAGCCCGAAAGCCATAATTCCTGTAGCAATAATCATGGCTATAACTTTTGCTTTCAAAACCTATTATAAAACTCCTGTGGGGAGACTCCAGATTGATGGTTTTATGTTGAAAATGCCTTTATTTGGGGACTTAAATCAAAAGTCAGCAGTTGCTCGTTTTTGTCGAGTATTTGGGGTGTTAACTCGTTCAGGGGTATCAGTATTAAACTGTTTTGATATTGTCTGTAATACAATTCCCAATAAAGTAATTGTTAATGCCATTCAGGGTGCTAAGAGAGAAATTCAACAAGGAGGGATGATTTCCCTGGCAATTCAAAAAGAAAATGTTTTCCCCCCTCTGGCAATTCAGATGATTAGTATCGGAGAGGAAACAGGAGAACTAGATAAGATGATGGGTAAGGTAGCAGATTTCTATGAAGATGAGGTAGAACAAGCGGTTAAAGCCCTGACCAGTATGCTAGAACCGATCATGATGGTAGGAATTGCAGTTATGGTAGGGACAATCTTGCTTTCGATGTATTTACCAATGTTCTCCATCTTCGATCAATTGGGTTAATAACTGATAACTGCTCACTGATAACTGCTCACTGATAACTGTTCACTGAAGCCCGAAGATTACCCTGATTTTGAGATAGTAATTTTTGGGCGGATTCTGCATCTAAACCAGTCCATTGCATCAGCAGAGCTAATTTAACTTTTTGACCACTCTTTTGGAGCAATTTATCTGCTTCTTGACGGTTTAAATCTGTAAGATCGCAGATAATCCTTAAGGCCCGATCGCGTAATTTAGTATTAGTTACACTGACATCAATCATGCGATTGCCATAAACTTTTCCTAGCTTCACCATGACCCCTGTAGAAATAATATTCAGTGCCATTTTCGTTACTGTTCCCGCCTTGAGCCTGGTTGAGCCTGCTAATATCTCTGCTCCCACAATCAGCCGAATATCAATATCCGCATTAATTGAGACTTGTTCGGGAGTTACACAACTGATTGCAACAGTAGTAGCGCCCCTTTCTTGGGCTGCGTGTAATGCACCATGAACATAGGGTGTAGTCCCACCTGCGGTGATACCAATCACCACATCTCGGTTATTAATTTGATGATAGGCGATCGCACTTTCCCCATCTTCAGGGCGATCTTCCAGGTTTTCGGAACTTCTAATTAAAGCACCTGCACCTCCAGCAATAATTCCTTGTACTAGTTCAGGATTGGTGCAAAAAGTCGGCGGACATTCAGCTGCATCTAAAACCCCTAATCTGCCACTAGTTCCTGCTCCTACATAAAATAATCTTCCTCCCTGACGCAAAGACTCAGCAGTTTTATCAATGGTTTGAGCTAATGCTAACTTGGCTTCTGCGATCGCTTTAACAGTCTTATAGTCTTCTTGATTAAATAGTTCAACTATTTCTAAAGAAGAGAGACTATCAAGATTTTGGCTATTAGGATTGATTTGCTCTGTAAGAAGATGTCCCCGATCATTTAACATTTATAATTTTTCCTTCATAGCTGATTATTCCTTACTTATAACAGTCCTTCGAGTCGGCGACGAATACTATCTAAATCATCTTGGGGAATTGAGTCAGCCTCAGCAGTAGTAGAATCAATTCCGCTACCAGTTTCATCGGGACTCCAATCGGTTTTTTCAGCATTTTTTTCGGGAGGAATGGCTAACTTACCTGGTTCAATCAATTCCCAATCGTAATCAGCTTTGCGACAAAAAACTTCTACTTCTTCGGAATCAATAGTTTCTACTGTGGCTTCTGGGAAATCTTGTGCCTCAAGCATCATCGCAAAACGCACTGCATCATCTTCTTCTTGAAACATTAAAACTTTATTGCGATCGCCAATTTGAACGGTATGAATTCCCTCATTGTTGGTACCTGCATTGAACAGCAATATATAGACTCGCATGATGATAAATCTGACACTAAATAACGAACTATGCTCATTACACCACAAACCCCTCTACATAATTCTAGAAATCTCAACTGTTAAATCTGACCAATCTGAATTTAACCTGATGCTAAAGAATTCCTAACCCCAAACCTAAAGGGCATAACGCAGAGGCTGGAATCTAATCAGGTTGTTGACAATCTCTCTGAGCCGTAGTGATTGCCTTGTCATATTTTGTATCTAATTGTTGAGCTTTTTTAAAAGCAGCCTTGGCTAAAGGAGGTTGTTTCATCAAACAAAAATTAATTCCTTGATATAACCAAGTGATTGCCTGCTGTTCAGAGGAAAGATCCTCTCTGATTAAGAGTTGAGCGAAAATTTTACTGGCTTCCTGATTTTTTCCCAGTTTGGTGAGGGCTAAAGCTTTACCCTGTTGGGCTGCGAGATAATTAGGGGCGTAAATTAGGGATTTGTTAAAGGCTTCTAGAGCATAAGAATATTCATGTTGTTTCAACAGAGATTTTCCCTGACCATTGTAGGCAATAGGAAGGCTGCTACTATCAGCTTGAGGGTTATTTTTTAGTAAATGGATCGCTCTGTTTATGGCACTTATTGAAGCTTGGTACTGTTCTGTTTTATGTAAAGCTTCACCATAACTAATCCAGGCTAAGGGATCTTCAGGATTAATTGCGATCGCTTTTTCCCAGGCTTTCACGGTCTCTTCATATTCCTTGAGGTGAAACAAGGCTTTGCCACGACATTTTAAGGCTGATTCTGACTGGGGTTGGATTACTGTTGCTGAAATGCAAGACTGTAACATTAGTTCATATTCTTCCAATCCTTCTAGAGCATAACCGCGATTAATCCAAATACTGGCAATATTCTGATCAACTCTTAGAGCTTTATTGTAGAAAGCTAGAGCTTCTGAGTAATTTTTTGATTTTAATTCCTGGTCACCACTATCTAACAGTTGTTTTTGATTATTAGCCTGCAAGTATTCCTGTCCCAACCAATACAAGGCAGCACCAGAAAACAAAATAGCCACAATACTCAAAACAGGAAACAAAAACCGCTGATAGCTCGAAACATGGTTTAAATGGGACTCTGGGCTGAGTTTAGTAGTAACAGGATTTGTCTCTAATTGAGAATTTAGTTTGCTATCAACGCCAAGAGTTTCTAATTGTTTTTCCACCCAAACTCGATCAAATACAGCGTGATAAATGGGATTACTCAGGGTTAGTATGCCATTTTCAAGTTTTGCCAAGCCCAATTCTAGTAGTTTCTTTTTTTGAGGAGTACCATCATACTCAATTTTGCCTTGTTGCCAGAGATGCTGGTAAGTTTTGAGTAATGAGGCTGTAGAAAACTCCTTATTGTCTAGCAGTTGCTCCTGTATATCCTGAAAATGAGCTGCTGCTGCTCCTGTTTCCCAATTGTGAATCAAGTGTTCTTGTACTAAGTTATCAATAGTAGCAGTTTCTTCTCCGTGGGCAATAACAACTTGTTGTTCTCGAACAATCTGGTAAATTTTTTGAGTTAAGAAAGGTTGATTATTTGCCCAGTGATTGACTGCATTTAAGACTCTGTGAGGTAAGCTTGCTACTTTTTCTAACCCAAACATTCTAAGACGTATTTTCGTGTAAGGCTGGAGGGAGAGTAATTCTTCTTCAATCCAATCTTGATCGAAAACCGACTTATATTTGGAATTAGCTACTTTTAGTTTATTTCCTTGCTTAATGATTAAGGAACTTTTAACTAACTCCCCTTCCAAAGGATCGTTATTACTCTGAATTTCTCCTTCATGGCGAATTCTCTGATATAACTTCAACAGATCGCTAGGCTCACATCTGTGATTGTGGAGAATGTGGCTTTCAATTGTATTAAAGATTTTATGATCATCGAGAGTTGCTTTAGTAATTGTCTTCTCTCGAATTAAATCCAATTGTTGCAAGAAAAAATTGAGGGTAGTTTGAGAGATCAAACCTTGCAGGACAGCATAATCGCCAAACTTTAAATGAGTAGTGGTTTGTTCTTGTAGAATTTGGTTAATTTGGCGATCGCTGATAAATCCAGCAGCTTTAAGATACTGCCCCAAAGGCTCTAATTTTTGAGCAACCAGAAGATGGGGCCATTGTTCGGCAAAAAAGTTAGCTGTTTCTGGTTTGATCCAGCCCCTAATTGCTAATATTTCACCAATTCTGTAGTGAGGCAGAGTTTTTTTGGCTTTTAGAGCTATTTTGACTTGTTCCAAGGAAATCAAGCCTGCTTTTTGCAATACCAAGCCCAAAGGTTTAACAATCAAGGTTTCAGCCATAGGACTAACTAAGAGAAAAAATAAATTATATTAAATGTTAAATAAAGTTTCTAGCTAATCTTAGTCGTTGTTTTTTGATCTAGGGGATATTTTTACTTATCTTAAGAGTTGTTACTGATTTTTTTTTTTAACCAAAACTTTTGACAGAAGGATTAAGAATGCTTCTTGACCAGAAGTATGCTGCGCCGTCACAATAAAACTTTAGTATTACTAATCAAAATTTCATGACAACAACACCTATACAAACTAATAACAGCCCAACTCAAGTCCCAGATAATTTAGGGCGTTTTGGTCAATACGGGGGCAAGTATGTACCTGAAACTCTTATGCCAGCACTAGCAGAGCTAGAAACCGCTTACGCTAAATACAGTAAAGATGCAGATTTTCAACAAGAATTACAAGGCTTACTCAAAGACTATGTAGGCAGACCTAGTCCTCTCTACTTTGCGGAGCGTCTTACCGAACATTATGCCCGTCCTGATGGCACAGGAGCGCAAATTTATCTCAAACGAGAAGACCTCAACCATACAGGAGCCCACAAAATTAATAATGCTCTGGCTCAAGCACTTTTAGCCATTCGCATGGGTAAAAAACGAATCATCGCGGAAACAGGGGCAGGACAACATGGAGTAGCTACTGCCACGGTTTGCGCCCGTTTTGGACTAGAGTGCATCATTTACATGGGTGTTCAAGATATGGAACGGCAAAAACTCAATGTATTTCGGATGCGATTATTAGGGGCAACGGTAGAGCCAGTAAGTGCGGGAACAGGAACACTCAAAGATGCAACCTCTGAAGCTATTAGGGACTGGGTCACAAATGTCGAAAGCACTCACTATATCCTTGGTTCCGTAGCGGGACCCCATCCCTACCCGATGATGGTTAGGGATTTTCATGCGGTAATTGGGGAAGAAACTCGTCGTCAGTGTCTGGAAAAATTCAACGGTATACCAGATATTCTTATCGCTTGTGTAGGTGGTGGCTCTAATGCTATGGGTTTATTTCATGAGTTTGTCCCTGAATCTTCTGTCCGTCTTATTGGGGTAGAAGCAGCAGGAGAAAGTATTGTTTCTGGTAAACACGCTGCAACCTTGACGGAAGGTCGTCCAGGAGTTTTACATGGTGCAATGAGCTATTTACTCCAAGACACAGAAGGACAAGTAACAGAAGCTCATTCTATTAGCGCTGGTTTAGATTACCCTGGAGTGGGTCCTGAACACAGTTATCTCAAAGACACTGGGAGAGCAGAATATTACAGCGTCACTGACCAAGAAGCTATCGATGCCTTATGTAAGTTATCCGAACTTGAAGGTATTATTCCTGCCTTAGAAACTGCTCATGCTTTTGCCTATTTAGATAAACTTTGTCCTCAATTAGAAGGTAGTCCCCGCATTATTATTAATTGTTCGGGGCGGGGAGATAAAGATGTACAAACTATTGCTAAATATTTGGGGGATAAAATGTAATTGAGGACAAGGGATGCTCCTGCTGAATTCAGCATTGAGCAGGAGCACATCTAAGGAGCCTGTTGAATCTTTTATTTAATACCTGATCAATTTGAAAAACTCTACAATCAGCAAAATCTATCTTAAATGTCGGAAAAGGACTCCCGTTAAACTGACGATAGGAGGTTAACGGTGAGATGAATTCCGACTAATATTCCTAAACACGAAGCATCCTTTTTAATTTTAGGTGGCTTGGGAAGACGTTTACAGTAATCTTGAATAATTTCGGACATACTAACTCCGCGTTGTTTTGCTGCGTACTGAAGCCTTGATTTTTCATCTTCGGTAAGTCTTACTCTTAAGGAATATTCTCTAGTCATTGTATCCACAAAACATGATACAATAATTCTAACATTTGGTAGAGCAATGATTACTTTTACTCACCGATACAAAATCAAGCCAACAAAACAGCAGGTTAAGCAATTTGAACAATATTTAGATATTTGCCGTGGCGTTTATAATTACGCTCATGCTGAAAGAAAAGCTTGGCTTGAATCTAGCATGTTGATCCTGGTATTAAGCGATCACCAAATAAGTCAGGCAACTTTACTGGAAAAAAAATGAGAGGAATTGCTACCAAAGTTTGCTAGAGTTGGCTGTTAAAATATACAGTTTAAACTCGCTCTAGTTTTTAGCATTTAATGAAAGGTTATAAAAGTAATGAAACCCGTTTAATCTACCTGTTTAAAGAGGGGAGAGAAAAATGGAAAGAAAGAGCTTTATCAAAACAGAAAAAGCTGAGAGCAATGGAGATAAAAGTCAGAGATATTTCTTTAAGTCGTGAAAAATGGAAAGAAAAAGCTAAACAACTGGAAGTCATTTTACAAGAAAAAGAACTAGAAATAGAAGAACTTAAAAAAAAACTAGCCAACCGAAAAATCAATCAAAAGCAGATTCCTTAACAGTCGAAAAATCCAAATCTAGAGAAATAATAGCTTTAAAACCAGCCCAATATACTTATCCTGTTTTTATTATTCAAATAGCAATTCAACAAAGAATTGTCAGTTTTAGCAGTTGGCGTGCTATAGAAAAAAACTTTAAATTATGGGCGCAGTTTTTTAGTCTCCCAACTCCTAATTTTACTACGATCAGACAATGGTTTCTCAAACTAGGTATTTTTGAATTAACCAAGTCAAAAGAAAAAAGAACAGATTGGATTTTTATTGTCGATACAATTTTAGAACGAGGAACAAAAAAATGTTTTCTTATTTTAGGATTGTCTTATCAAAAATGGTCAGAAAAACTTAAATCTGACAAAAAAAACTTACAACATCGTGACCTAGAAGTCTTGGCTCTAGAAGTTCTTGATTCAACTAAGGGAGAAATCATCGAATCTAAAATTAATAATTTAGCTAAGAATGTGGGAAAACCTTTACAAATTATTTCTGACCATGGCAGTGATCTTAAAAAAGGAATTGAATTGTATATTGCTCAAAATCCTGAAACAATTTATACTTATGATTTTACTCATCAAGTAGCTTTGTGGCTCAAAAAAGAGTTATCAAAAAATGCTAAGTTTCAAGAATTATTAAATCAATGTAATTTAACTCGCTCTCAAATTCAACAAACAAAATTATCTTTTTTAACTCCCCCTGCTCAAAGAGCTAAAGCCAGATATCATAATATAGACCTTTTGGTAAATTGGGGACTTAAAGTCGTTGAATACTGGAACAGACAAGATTTTTCTCTTATTAATAACAAAATCTTCGCTTCATCTTCTGCTAATTCGGAGATTGCGGTGCGACCCCGGCGAGGTTTCCTCGCCTAGGGAACGCGCACTAAGACAATGAAATGATTTTAACACTTCTTTTATCTACTACGAAACTAACTCCAAATAAAGTACTCCAAGCGATGGAAACTATCCATCTGACTGATGTTGATGCTTGGTCACAAGAAGTTTTTGGTCAATCTATATTATCTAAAAGAAAATTGGCTTTTTCTACTCCAACTAATTGCATAAAAATTGCCTGATTTTTTACTGATCGCATAGGACAGAATCAACATCCTAGCCACAGACTTAACCATAAATCTGGGAGCAAATAGTGCAAAGAGTGGAGTAACAGTGCGATCGCTTATAAAAACTTCATCAAATTAATCTGTAATCGAGATTTCTGATTTTGATGAGAGAAAATAAAACATAGTTAAAGCAGCAGCCAGAATCATAAATACCCCACCAGTAACCACCGCCAATAGGCGATCGCCCTGAAAAACATGATTCATAATCCAGCCAAAACCAAGAGATATAGCAATTTCTGGTAAGACAATAAAAAAGTTAAAAATACCCTGATAAATTCCCTGTCGTTGAGGTGGAATTGAGTTACTGAGCATAGCATAGGGTATGGTATGGGTACTTGCCCAAGCAATGCCTAAACCGATCATAGCCAATAATAGCCAATATTGATTTTCCATAGTCAACAGAGAGATAGCACTAACACCACCACATATCAAACAAAAACTATGAGTTAGAGGTTGACCAATTCTTCTGGTGAGGTAGGGTAGTAAAAAGGAAAAGATAATGCAAATTCCATGAAATACAGCCAGACATAATCCTGCCCATTGGATACCTTCACTATAGGTTACAGAAGTCTGACTAGTAGCATCAAAGATATTATGGGCTACTGCTGGGGGAAAATATAGCAAAAAACAAAACATTCCTAACCAAGTACAAAACTGTATCTGAGCTAGATATTTCATAATAGGAGGTATGGTTTTGAGGGTTTTCCATGTCTCCCGAATACTGCTAAAGATACCCCCTCGCTTTTCTTGTAACTGAGCAAATTTTTCCAGATTTTGAGGCGGATATTCTGGGGTAGTAACTACAGTCCAAAGTATGGTAACTAGAAACAATACAGCCCCCAGATAAAAGGAGATTTCCACGTTTAACGGAACTTTGTGTAAAGAGTTACTGGTGTTTTCTACTCCTACAACATGATTCAAGATCCAGGGTAAAATGGAAGCAAAAACAGCACCGATTCCTACCATGACAGACTGTAACGCAAAACCTTGAGTGCGTTGTTCTTGGGATAACAAATCTCCTACAAAAGCTCGAAATGGTACCATACTCATATTGGCACTGCTATCTAGAATCCACAGTAATGCTACTGCCATTAACAAGCTATTACTATGGGGCATCAAAATCAAAGCTGTAAAAGCAAAAATAGACCCTAAGAGAAAGTAAGGTTTTCTTCTTCCTAAAGGAGTCCA
>JASJDB010000002.1 GCA_030065315.1 Xenococcaceae cyanobacterium MO_167.B52
AGTAGCATAAGTCTTGCACTTATACTAACGTCCCTTTCCTAAAATTATAACTTTAAGGGTTTTTAATGCGATCGCAAAATCCAGGAATAAAGAATAATTTTTAATGTAGTAAAGATCGTAGGATACTTTTTGATAAGCATCTTCTACAGAAGCTCCATAGGGATAACAAACCTGCGCCCAGCCTGTAATACCTGGTTTTACTAGATAACGCATATCATAGTAAGGAATTTCTTCACGAAGTTTAGCATCAAATTCAGGTCGTTCAGGACGGGGTCCAATTAAACTCATTTCCCCTCTCAACACATTCCAAAGTTGGGGCAATTCATCAATTCGGGTCAAACGCACAAAACGACCTACATTAGTAATTCGAGGATCTCTTTCTTGCGCCCACTGTACCCCCATTTTTTCTGCATCTTCTCGCATGGAACGAAACTTATGAACACGGAATTTTTTACCATTAAGTCCAGTTCTTACCTGGGAATAAAAAATCTTACCAGGACTATCAATTTTAATCGCGATCGCAGTTAAAATCGTAATAGGTAGAGTAATCAGAATCAACAAAGCAGCAGCACAAAAATCTAGTAATTTCTTAAATTTAATATTTAAAGGATTATGAAGAATGTCGAATCCTGAAGTAAAAGCAAACCAGTCATCTTGGACATAAGCAGAAGGTATTTTATGCCAAAATTGTTCACAAAAGTCTGCCAAACTATAAACATAAATACCCCTGAGTCGCATTACCATTAGCTGTTGTATGATACTTTCCGAAAGTTCTTCACTACCATAGTCAATCAGTACTGCTGACCAAGATTGCTGTTCCCAAAATTTAAAGTTTTCCAGTCGGTCTATAGTCACATTCTTAGGCTTATGAAAGCCTAATTGAGTGGCTTTCCAAGATGATGAATAGCCATTTAATCTAGACTCTATATGATTTTTACAAGCTTCAGTCTCTCTTTTATAAGACAGTGCAGATTGTTTTGAATTTATAACTACTGGTCGAGAGATTTGATTATTTGTCAGAATTACAAATTGAGTTTGAGTATGAGCAAGTTGGTAATCTTTTCCAAAGTTGACCGCTTTCTCTCCACCACCGATCATCAAAAAACGACTAACTCTGGGATTTTTTCGCAACCACTTGTTAATCGATACTCTTAATGCGATCGCCCATATAGCAAATAAACCGATACTAAGAAATAAAACCCCTCTACCCACCAAGCTTTCACTACCCCATAATCCAGTCAGGTAAATAAAAGAAGCCAGAGCTAATACAATCACTACAAGACTAAGTAAGATTTTTATTGAGAGCCAAAAACTAGAAATTTTCTCTGGTATTTTATAACTGTCGGTTAGATATAGTCCTAAGACACAAGCTAAAGTTAATCCATAAAGTAAAGGAGATTGCCAATCTACTGACTGTTCTAAACGCAATAAAAAAGCCAAGTTAAAACACAGAAGCAGTCCAGTAAGATCGGTAGCCAGAAGAAACCAAGCCAAAGTAACACGAGAAACGAGACGATTCGTTAATAACGTTGGATTCATATCGAACACACCACTTTTAAAATCTAGCTAGTTAGTAGTATATTCATAAATTCACGTCTTATTCTACATTACAAAATATTTATTTCCCAGAAAAAAATTTATTTAGAGACAGTTTTGATCCAGAATTAATGAAAAAAATTATAGTTATTCATTTGATACTATTACAGGTGCTAATTAGTAGTATAATTACCGGCTGTGCTAAAACAGCACAACTTTTGCCAGGTGGTATTAACAGTAATTCCACTGAAGAACATCCAAACTACAGTGGAGACAGTAATTATTTAGTTTTTGCTTCTGATCGCAATGGTCAACGAGATATCTTTCTCTATGATTTTACCCAACGCCAACTAGTATCTCTTCCCAATCTCAACCGCAATAATTCTAGTCAAGACCAACCTTCCATCAGCCAGGATGGACGCTATATTGCTTATGTTTCTACAGAAAGAGGCAAAAGTGATATCTTTGTCTATGACAGACAAAGACAACGGACAGAATTAATTAGTTCTGATATTAAAGGTTCTGCTAGTCATCCTACTATTAGTGGTGATGGTAGTAAAGTCGCTTTTCAAGCTAGTCAATTAGGACAATGGAAAATTGTTTTAGTTGAACGCAATGTTAATTAAATATCCGCAATTGAATTGATGGCGAAAATATTTTCCTCATTACTCAATTCACTATTTTCACTTAAAACAAAACTACTAGCAGTAGGCTCATAGACTTCAGCGGTCAATAGTCCTGTTCCTTCAATGGCAAAGAAGTTAACATCCTCTGTTGTATGCCACATTTCATTATCTAAACTCCTATCTTCTTCAATTCTAATTTCAATATTGGTACCATTAGCTCCTGTAATTTCCCTGGAGCGCAATCCTGAAGCATCACCTCCATCATAACTGGCGATAGCAGCTAAGACTTGGGGAGTTTCTGTGAAATTATCACTCAAGTCTAGACTATGCCATCTGTGTGTAACCTTATCCCCTGTGTTGGTAGCTTGATAATAATTACCATCCCAAGTGCCTGCCCCAGAAGAAATAGCTAACCAGCCAATTCTATCTTGTTGATATTGAGATTTTTTTAAACTTTCTTCTTTTTCCAAAGCAACCTTAAAACCTGTTGCAGTTCCTTGTGTCTGGCGGGTACGAATAAACTCACTATTGTTGGTGCTTTGAACTTGACTTAATACTACTGGTGCTTGACTAAAGTCACTTTGGAAATCAATAGTTTCCCATTGACTTCTAATATTGGCATTACTATTAACGGTTCCTACTTCAACCAAAGTTCCATCTGCTAGTTGCCAGCTTCCAGTTTCCAGTACCATGTAGCTAAAACTTTCTTTGATATGTTTACCATCTAAGTATTCTGCTTCTTGAACATAAAAAGAAATACTGTCGCTCTGAGTATCTGTGACGCGGACGATAGCAGTATCTCCACCATTGCGGGATAGAGGTTGAGCAAACACCACAGGATTAGTATAGTTACCTTGGAGTTGAATAGTTTGTAACTGGTGATTAACACCTTGTATTGTGCCAACTTCTCCTATAGTTATGCTATTTGGTTCTTCCTCGTTGTCAGAATCATCTTCCTGTAATTGAATTTGCAAACGGTTATCTGCCGTAGCAGAAAAATACTTTTCTACGGTAACTGAACCAGAATCTCCCAACTCAATAATTAAATCATCACCATTTTGAGTTTGGGTAATATCTGAAACACTATAACCAGACAAGTCTAAAACATCTAAACTATTAGTATCAACTAAAGTATCATTACCAACAGAGACACCATAGTTATAACCACCAAAGATATTTGCTGCACTATTGGCGATTATATAGTCATTACTATTGGAGTTAATAATATTTTCTAGAGTGACATCAAACGCGATCGATGTACCATAATTATAAAGATTACCTTTACTAGTATTTTGTTGATTAACATCATTAGCAATTAACCAACCCCCTGGATTGAGGTCAAAACTATAACCACTGCTATTAAAAGACAATTGGGAAAAATTTAGAGTATCAATCCCATTACTGTCCCAGATAGTTTGTTTGGTGCGATGAGGTGTTTCTAAAACTGTATTTCCATTTATTGTCCAGACATCTGTTGTGCTATCAAAACTATAAGTATCATCTTCCGTATTGTGATCTCTAGCCCCATACAAATACTGCAAAGCTGCAATATCATAAGGCATTGCTGTTCCAGAAGAATTTCCTGAAAATTCATAGGACATTACTGTGTAAGCAGTATTATCTTCCTCAGTAGATAAGGTATTATCTTCCTCATGAGGATGCTTCAATCCTAAAGCGTGCAAAGTTTCATGGATTAAGCTCATATAGCCATGTTTACCCGCATCATTTTGAAATCCATTAGTATCTTTTTTGTGGTCGTAAGACCCTTTGAGATGGACATCTCCTCCAAGATTTGAAGAGCTAGGATAATAAGCCCAAGCATAGCCAGGACTATCCGACAACATATAGCGAATTTGACCAAAAGTATTAGTGTTTGTTTCTGCTACTTCTACAAAGTCAACTTCAATAATGGTTTCTAGCCAATCGAGAATTTCTCTGACATTTTCTTTGACTTTACTGCTAACTTCTCGAACATTAGTTTCACTACCATAGTATTTTCCACCAAAAATATCATCTTCATAAAAACTATAGGTAATAGTATTACTATTCCATTTATAAGAACTTAAAAGAGCCTCGATTTTACTAAAATCTAGATTATTATTACTGGGGGGAATAGCTATACTTTGAGGCAAAGTTTCAGATAATTCTGTTACCAAATTGCTCGTTAAAATTCTATTACAACAGTTAGGGCAATTACATCTAGCAGATGCTACAGGTTGATGTTGAATAGAACTATTATTTCCCAGCCAACCATATCTTATATCTTCTAAGACAAAATATTCTGATAATGTAGGAGTTTCTTTTATTGTAATATATTGATTATTAATCTTATTCTGTGCAGATTCTTTACTATTATCGGATTCTAATAAAGAATCAGTAACTATATTCCTGTTATTTTTAATATCTAACAAGTCTTCTAAAAGAAAATTAAGGCTCTCTTTTATGACATTTTCTGCCTGTTGAATAAGATTATTTTCTGGCAAATTATCAATCATTATTATAAAAAACTTCAATCAAGCTACTTTTTCTATAAGTTTAGATAAACAAGCTTTTTTTGATAATTGCAAAAACACGTAACTTTGGGATTATTATTGTCTTATCTACTTTTTTACTATTGAAGCAATTACCGTTTATATACGGTCAAATAAATTACTAAACAAATATCAAAGCTCAAAAATCTAGTAAGTGATATGTAAAAGTTTTTAACTACATCGAAATTTCTGCTTAGGATTAGAATAAAAAAACACTTAGTATAAAACTTGGAACTAAGTATAAAGAAACTAGGTTAAATTTTTATTCATCAGGAAATAAAATAATGAATCAAGAAGTTGCTTTTTTGGGTTTAGGGTTAATGGGCGCACCAATGGCTGCTAATTTGGCTCGTAAGGGTTACATGGTTAAAGGTTGGAATAGAACAAGCGATCGCCCTGGGATCAAAATAGCAAAAGCAGCAGGAGTAAACATAGTTGACTCTATCGAAGAAGCAGTAAAAACAGCAGCAATAATATTTTCTTGTGTTGGAGATGTTCCCGATGTGAAAGAGATTTTACTAGGAGAAAAAGGAGTAAAAAATTATGCTTCTCCCGAAACCATAATTGTGGATATGAGTACTATTGGTAGCACCGCAGCCAAAGAAATTGCTGAAGAATTAGCCAAACATCAATTACGCTTTATGGATGCTCCCGTTTCTGGAGGAGATATTGGCGCAATTAAAGGAACTCTAACTATTATGGTAGGAGGAAATAAAGCAGATTTTGAGCAGTGTAAACCCTTATTGGAAGCAATGGGAAAAAACATTACTCTTTGTGGAAGAGTTGGTAGTGGACAAGGGGTAAAAATGTGTAATCAAATACTCTGCACTCTAAATATGATCGGGATTTGTGAAGCTATGGAAATGGCAAAACAACAAGGTATCGATCCTAATTTAGTTATAGAAGTTTGTGGCACTGGGGCAGCAGGTTCTTGGGCTTTATCTAATTTGGGAGAGAAGATTATTAATTCTGATTATGAGCCTGGTTTTGCGATTAAACACATTATTAAAGATTTACGATTAGTTCAAGAAATCAGCCAGGCTGGAGCAGTTGATTTACCTGGTACTCAATTAGGGGATAGTTTGTTTAAGAAAGTTGCAGCAATGAATCAGGGAGAAGGTTCGGAACAAGGAACACAAGCTATGATCAGGGCTTATTTAGAAGAATTTTAAACTTATTTGTCTGTTGATTAAGTATCTCAAAAATTTTTTCAAATGTATCCATTAAGCTGATGGGTTAGATAGGGTTTGCTGAAAAAGTTTTTTGGCGAGGTTCAGAAGTCAGAAGTCAGAAGTCAGAAGTCAGAATAATCTAGACAATCTCAAAGTGTATGGGTTTTGAAGGTAAAGAAGCTTATTTCTTGCACTTTATCAACTTTACCTGAAGACCGAACCATTGATTTGTCAAGGTTTTAGACTTATTCAGCAAGTCCTATCTAGCTATTTTTGAGAATTAGTATTATTTCTTGCACTTTATCAACTTTACCTGAAGACCACACCATTGATTTGTAAAGGTTTTAGACTTATTCAGTAAGTCTTAGATAGCGAAAGAAAAGTAGGGGGGCAATGCACTAAAGTACTTCCTTCGGTCGCCCACCCTAGTTTTTTTTTAAAGATATTTTTGCAATATATCAACTTTATCGGTTTTTTCCCAAGGTAAGTCTAAATCGCTTCTGCCGAAGTGTCCATAAGCTGCTACATCTTGATAAAAACGACCGCCTCTTTCTGAGGGTAAATTACGGAGATCTAAAGTTTGAATAATTCCCGCAGGGCGTAATTCAAAATAGCGTTTAACTAACTCTAATATTTTATCTTCGTCAATTTTGGCAGTAGCAAAAGTTTCAACAAAAATACTTACTGGTCGAGCTACTCCAATCGCATAACTTACTTGTACTTCACACTTATCGGCTAATCCCGCAGCAACAATATTTTTGGCTACATAACGACAAGCATAGGAAGCACTACGATCTACTTTTGTGGGATCTTTTCCTGAAAATGCGCCACCACCATGACGGGAGTAACCACCGTAAGTGTCAACGATAATTTTTCTTCCCGTTAAACCCGAATCTCCTTGGGGACCTCCAATGACAAATTTACCTGTAGGATTGACGAGAAAACGAGTGTTATCATCTGGTTTAATTTCTAAGTCTGAAAATACGGGTAATACTACAGATTCCCAGAGATCATTTTTGATTTTTTGTTGAACTTTACTATCTTCACTAATGTCACCAATAGTTTCTGTATGTTGGGTAGAAGTCAAAATAGTATCGATTCCTACTGGTTTACCATCTTCATAAATAACTGAAACCTGGGTTTTACCATCAGGACGTAGGTAAGCAAGTTCTCCGCTTTTGCGAACTGCGGTTAGACGACGGGATATACGATGTGCCAAACTAATGGGCATAGGCATTAGTTCGGGAGTTTCGTTACAAGCGTAACCAAACATAATACCTTGATCGCCCGCTCCAATTTGGTCTAGTTGATCGTCGCTAAGTTTTGTTCTTTGTTCCTGTGCTGTGGTTACACCTTGAGCTATATCAGGAGATTGTTCGTCTAAAGCAATTAAAACCGAACAACTATTAGCAGAAAATCCGTTATCCCCATGTATATAACCGATTTCAGCTATTTTTTTTCTCGTAAGATCGATATAGTTTACTTGGGCTTTGGTGGTAATTTCACCAGTAATTAGGACTAAACCAGTATTTACTACTACTTCAGCAGCAACTCGGCTTAGTTGATCTTGTGAAAGCAGTGCATCTAAAATAGCGTCAGAAATTTGATCGCATATTTTATCAGGATGACCTTCTGTAACAGATTCGGATGTAAATAAGTAGCGACGAGACAATTGTGTTAATTCCCCTTAAATTCTAGAGATAGATTTTAATCATGATACTAATTATGGGTTAGCTTAGGTATTAATCAAAAATTTTAATTTCTTTGAGGTCTCTAATTTCTAGATCTGCGGTCCCTAAATGACCAATTAAGGATTCTGACCAAGAAATGCCGATTGTTCCCGCTGCTCCTGCTCCTTGCGCCATTTTTATATCTCCTACGGAGTCACCAATCATGAGGGTTTGAGAAGGAGATACTTGGAGCATTTTACAAGCTTCAAGGAATAATTGGGGGTCTGGTTTACGGAAATTGAAATCACTACCCAAGATTAATTGGATATATTCGGAAAGTTGATAACGCTGGATAAAGGCTGCTATTTCTGGGGTGGAATCGGCAGAGATAATACCCAGTTTTAATCCTGCTTCTGTGAAAGTTTCCAGCATTTCTCTAACACCAGGAAACAGGGGAGCAGATTCGGGGGTCTTAGTGCAGTGTTTATGGGCTTGTTCAAAAGCACGATCTACTATTTGTCTAGCTTCAGACCAACTATAGCCTCTCTGCGCTACATAAGCAGCAGCAACAATAGCATTCTCTTCCCTACTTCCTACCGCCATTAAACCTGTTAAATCAAAAATATTATCTCGAATTCCCCAAGCTTTAAGTAAAGATTCTCGTATGTCTTTTTTTATGTAGGATTCTATTAAACTAGCTCTTTCATGAGCTAATTTCTGTGAAAAGTTGGGAGAATTTTCCAAAGTACCATCTTTGTCTAACATGATTGACTCAATGTTAGTAAATTGTTTGACACCACAGCTAATTGTTACCAATTGTGTTTCTCCACTTGGGGATAATTGATTTATTGATCTAGTTTAGGGATTATTCTTAGCATCATGAAGCAATTTGAACCAGAAATGAGAGTCGAATCTTTTTTTTATTAAATTGTCATAAGTAGTCGCACAAAATAAATTACATAGTTGAGAAAGGGAACAGCCCTAAAGGATTCGCTGCGAGTCCTAAAGGATATATCCGTAGGTGTATCCTTTAGGACACCTTCGGATAACCATCGGGAATCCTTTAGGACTTGGGAACAGGGAACAGAAAAGAATTACAGAGATTTTTATATATTACTAAAGTGTGTAAATAATTTTGTTGAAGCACTTAACTATTCTAGAAGAGCCGATTTATTTATTTGGGCAAGGTCTAGTTGTTAACCCCAAAGAATTTTCTAACGATTCTAAAACGATTTCCGTTAAAATCTTAATGCGGTAGCGACAAGTATTAGTTTCTGCTGAATTAAATGTACCGTTTTCCCAATATTTATTACTTCCCGCCCCACCACCACAAATGCTAAAATAGGCACAAGTATCACGACACAAATTAATTCCAGCAGTTAAATCCTGATAAATTTTTTGAAACTTATCCGTATAACAAGCAGACTCCAAATTATCTTCTAATAAATTCCCAAAAATAAAGTCTCCATAATCCTCAGTCTTAACTGATAATAATTCAGGATCAAAAGTGGAAAAGTTTCCCTGATAATCGACATTAACAATGGCAAAGGGATGATTCATGTCAGTATTTTTTAAACGCTCTTCGTTATAAATTAAACTACCCAAAGTTTCAAATTCTCTTAGTTGAAACTCACCCTGACTTTGGGCTGTTAATTCCCAAAATCTCTTAATAAAATGACGATAAGCGGTTTCAATTTCCTGCCCTTCTAAGGAAGAGGAATGGTTCACTCCTTCAGTTTCTTCCATATTGAAACCCACATCTGTAATTCCATTTTCCCTAAAAAAGTCAAAGATTTCATCGGCATAGTTGAGTGAATCTTTAGTAATTACAGAAATAATATTGTAGGGAATTTCATTTTGTTGGAGATAACGTAAACCCCGCATTGTAAGTTCATGGGAAGCTCCTCCTCTACGATTAGGACGATGAGCATCATGAAGAAAAGCTGGACCATCTAAACTCACACCAACATGAACTGGATGTTGTTTGAAGAAATCACACCAAGCTTGAGTAATTAGGGTAGCGTTAGTTTGAAAAGAATGATCGACAATAAACTTTTTTGTATTGTATTTATCGTTAATTTTCTGAATTTTAGCAAAAGCAGATTCATAAAAAGAAATAGGTACAGTTAATGGCTCTCCAGCGTGCCAGCAGATATTAAAATCCCCCCGAAAAAAGCTACTAGTAAAGATTTTTTCAAAAATTGGTTCAATTAAATCTAAGGATAATAAGTTACGCAGATGTCGCTGAGGTAAATAGCAGTAATCACAATTCAAATTACAAAAGGAAGTAGGCTGAATCACTACCAGATTAATTGGACCAAATTGTTTGATATTAGGAATGTCTGGTGAAACTTGAGCTTGAGAGAGTACCATTTTTGTCTAAAAGTGAAATATTATATTTAATAATTGGAAGTTATTTACCAATAACGACGATTTAAAAAGCGACCCCCATCACGCCAACGTCTTCTGTTAAGAAACCCTCCCCTTCGACCATTAAGAAAAGAGCGACGACGACCTTTTAACCAACCACCAGCAATTTCTATAGTTTTTTTCAGGGTAGAAGATTCAGGGATTTGAGTCTCTCTGGCTTTGAGAGTAGTCGCAATTCTGCTTAAACGACTTTCAAGTATTTGAGGAGCTTCGGTAGGGAGTGTTTCAGCTTGATGAGCCTGGGTTTTTACGGGGAAATTTAGGCTGGCTAGAGTAACGATAAAGCTAATCCAAGTAATTTTGGTTAGTTTCAAGATATACTCCTCTCAATAATAGTTAGCCTAATTCTACGATTACTAGTCATTTGGTTAGAAAAAGAAATCTGGAAGTAGCTTACCAGCGACGACGATTTAAAAAGCCACCCCCATCACGCCAACCTCTTCTGTTGAGAAAACCTCCCCCTCCACCATTGATAAAACCTCCCCGATAACCTTTTACCCAACCAGCAATTTCTACAGTTTTTTTCAAGGTAGAAGATTCAGGGATTTGATTCTCTCTGGCTTTGAGAGTAGTAGCAATTCTGCTTAAACGACTTTCAAGTATTTGGGAAGTTTCCGTCGGGACTGTTTCAGCTTGATGAGCCTGGGTTTTTACGGGAAAGTTTAGGCTGGCTAGAGTGACGATAAAGCTAATCCAAGTAATTTTGGTTGATTTCAAGATATACTCCTTCGGATATTTGTTAGGGTAATTCTGCAATTACTAATCATGTAGTTGGAAAAAGGAATCCTAGAAATAACTCACTAGTTAACGACGATTTAAAAAGCCACCCCCATCACGCCAACCTCTATTGTTGAGAAAACCTCCTCCTCCACGATTATTGAGAAAACCTCCCCTTCCACCCTTGCCCCAACCAGCAATTTCTATAGTTTTTTTCAAGGTAGAAGATTCAGGAATTTGATTTTCCCTGGCTTTGAGAGTAGTAGCAATTCTGCTTAAACGACTTTCAAGTATTTGAGGAGTTTCCGTCGGGACTGTTTCAGTTTGATGAGCCTGGGTTTTTACGGGGAAGTTTAGGCTGGCTAGGGTAACGATAAAGCTAATCCAGGTAATTTTGGTTGATTTCAAGATATATTCCTTCGGATATTTGTTGGGGTAATTCTACGATTACTAATTATTTACTCAGGAAAAGGAATTTGTTCGTGATTCATAATAGTATTTTCATAAAACTCTTTAATTAATTTGGGCTTGATAATTTCAATCACTCCTCCAGGTCCAAACCATTTATTAACCATATCTAATGAATCTTGATCTCCCACAAGATAACCTTCCATCATTTTGGCGATCGCATAATCAGCCATATTGAGAAAAGTGGAATTATTTTCTGGAACTATGCAAGCAACTCCATAACGACCATAGGGCTCTTTCGGGAATAGTTTATAGTCATTTGAAGAGATTTGCTGACGCACCCCCTCTAGGATCACACTATCTCCAGCGAGAGCATCAACTTCTCCTGATGTGAGAGCTTCAATTGCTTCGGACATATTTGTCATCGGAACTAGTATGGCTTGAGGATGAGCTAATTTCATTGCATCCTTAACAAAGGCAGCAGGGGGAACACCAATTTTTCTATTAGCGAAAGAATTTGAGGCTCTCCTGGAAGGAACTAAAAGTCTAATACCTGACAAGCCATATCTAATCGTATAGTCAACATACTCATCTCTTTGCCAAGTAAACACGGTATTACAGGCAATATCAATCTCTCCACTCAGAAGTTTGGGGAAAGCTTCAGCAACACTTTGAGTTTCGACAAAATCTACTTCAATAGTTTTGCCTAGTTCCTCCTCTAGTTTCTTTTGAATCAGCTTGACGATATCTATGGAATAACCGTCTAATTCTTCTTTTTGATTGAAATAAGCATAGGGAACTACATCAAAAGATGTTCCCACCACTAATCTTCCAGTACGAGCTACGGATTCTATTACAGTTTCTGCCATAATGGGTTTGACCCCTAATAACAATAACAGGGTACTGAGAACAGTAAGAGAAAGTTTTCTAAGCATTAAATTCGATAATCCTTCTTGATAATTTTAGATTGATACTCCTAGTAGTAGGAACATTTTAATTTACCTATTTATTTCCTCTAGGATTGTCGTTTCAAGGCTAGTCAGAATATTATCGTACATTGAAAGTAAATTTTTTTAAGATTAATAAAGTCTTATCAACAAATTTAGTTACCTGTTAGTTAGCCCCGATAAACTAATCCCATAGACTAATTATCTTTTGGGGAATTAGATTTGATTCTCGAAAATTTTAAGATTACTGTAATCATCAATACCAATTATTAATCTAATTATGGTTGCTAGTACTAATAAATCGACAATTAACAACTGGGTTTCTGGCGATTGGAACCAATATCTGGAAAGTATTAATAATCCCATAGATCAAAAAGCCAAGACTTATTATTATACAGGAGAATATCGGGTCGAAATTGCAACTGTGGGCAACTCTCATGCTCAAGCTCATTCGATGCTTAATCATGCAATTTATTTATATGCAACTCTTAGAGGTATAGCTCTCAATGGCAAAGATAATTGTAGCTATCATCACCCCAAAATATTTGCCATTCAGCCAGATTTATCTTTTTATATTGAAGATAATGCCAATATTATTCCCTGGGAAACAGAGATAATTGATTTGAGTCAGTATCCTCTACCAGATTTAGTAATTGAGGTATCTGATAGTTCTTTATCAGATGATTTGGGTAGAAAAAGATTATTATATGAAGATTTAGGTATATCAGAATATTGGATTGTTGATGTAAATTCGATCCAGGTAACTGCTTTTAAGATCGAAAATCGAGGTAGTAGAAGAATTAAAGAATCAGAAATCCTATCAGGATTAAAAATTCAGACATCCTCTGAAGCTTTACAACGCAGTAAAAACATTAATGATACAAAAGTTAGTAGTTGGTTGTTACAAGAATTTCAAAAATAGTAAGTACCTGGGGAAAATTAATTGGATAGTTGCCCTAAAGGATTCGCTTCGCGTCAGAGAGGTGTTAGGTATTAGCTGTTAGCCCTAATCCTAAAGGATACCGCTTCGCATAAGGATTCGCTTCGCATCGTGTTAGGGAAAAATGGATTGTACAAATAATTTTGCTTACCCATTTAATTCCCAAAATACTAGTAAGGTAGGCAATGCCCACCCTGCAAAGATCTAACCAGCAGCTACTGGTTGATTAATTCCTACTAGTTTTTCACTCAATTCCCATAACTTTTTAGCTTTATTTTCATCTAAAGCTTCGTTGGAAACTTCTTGTATAAAAGAAGTACGCCCTTCTTGTTGTCTGTTTCCCCAACTAAAATAAGCTCCTGATTCTTTGTATTTATCTTCTGCTACAACTTTCGCTACGCGATCGCCTGCCAATTCTTGAGAGACGTAACCTCCAGTAATATTTTTCTGAAACAGTGGGAAGATTTTACGGAATAGGGGATAGTGATTGCGGAATAGGGGAGTATCTGCTACACAACCAGGATATAAAGAAGAGAAAATAATTCCTGTAGATTGGTGATAGCGTCGGTGCAATTCTCTCATCGTTAGTACATTGCAGAGTTTACTATCTTTGTAAGCTTTTCCTGATTTAAATTTCTTACCATTAATCATGGTAATAGGCTCTTTAAACCCAGCTTCCATTCCCTCTAGGTTGCCTAAATCTGGAGGTGCGGGGATGGGAATTTTACCACCTAATTCTTTGGGGTTGGCTGTTACCGTACCTAAGATAACTAGTCTTTTATCAACAGAAGGAGATTTCATTAAATCCCCTAGCATCAGGTGACATAGGAGAAAATGCCCTAAGTGGTTAGTGGCAACGCTTAATTCATAGCCATCTGCACTCCGCATTGGCTCTTTTAACAAGGGTAAATAAACGGCTGCATTACAGACTAAAGCATCTAACTTTTTACCAGTAGCACGAAAATCATCAACAAACTTACGTACACTATCTAAAGATGCTAGATCGAGGTGAATAATACTGTAATTGTCTTGAGGAATATTAACTTCTTTGGCAGCATTTCTAGTTTTGTCCAGGTTACGGCAAGCCATAACCACGTGCCAACCTCGATTAGCTAAGGATTTAGCTGCATATAAGCCTACTCCCGAAGATGCCCCTGTGATGATAACGGTTTTTTGATATGTACTCATTGCGATCGCGTTTTGCTATAACTCGATGATTGTTATTGTTTAGGATCGCATATTTAGAGAAAACCTTATTCAATCTGGGTGATAGTTGTCACATAAAGCAAAAATTAGAATCTAAATTCGGTTCTTACTGTTCCCACCCAGATCGTATTACCATTCTTAGTATCGGGATTAATGATCGTAAATATACCTGGAGTAACTCTTATATAATCGTTGATTTCAATGCGGTATAAAGCCTCTATATGTAGGGGTGTTTTTTCTGCTATTAAACTACTATTATCATGATTTGCGATCGCAGGTGGCACCCCAACAATAATTCCTCCTAAATTGTTTTCCCTTCCTAAATCAGGGAAAGCCAAAGTTAAAGCACCATTAAGAATAGTTGCCCTATCATCACCACCTCTCTGTTGGAGAGCTTGAGTATAGCCAAACCAACCTCCAATCTCAAAACCAGAACTAACTTCCCAGTTCAGTTGTAAGCCCAGATTATGGGCAGTAGTAGCATTATCACCAAATGGTTCATTAGAGTCTTTTAAGCCAGTAGAACCCATGAGATTTACATCATCAGTTTTTTGGTAAATATGGGTATAGGTAAGAGCCAAAGCCAATTCTTCTTCTGGTTCCACTACAATTTGTGCGATCGCACTTGCAGAACTGCCAAAAATCCCGTTTCCAGCCTTAGGATTAGCTATATCTCTGCTATCAATCACATAACCAGCACTAGCTGAGATTTTCTCACTAAATCTATATTTAATGCCAAATCCTGCCCCTCCTGACCCTCGTAAAGTAGCGGGATCTCTTCTACCAAAACGGGATATGGCACCACTACCACTACTAGAAAAAGGACTTAACACTTCTCCAATATCGTTAAGACCGACTCCTATAGTGCCTAAAAGGACTTGGGTATTATTAAGAGGAGAAAAAATATAACTTAATTCCCCCAACTCAACTCGATTATCCGTACCACCATCAACGGCTAAACGAGTTAACAAAGTGCCTGTTGCCCGATCTAAACGTCCAATTTTTCTGCTTTCTAAGCGAACTTCCAATCTATCTTGACCAGAAAAACTGGTATTAAAATCTAGTCTGCTGCGGTATCCCAAAAAAGTTTCACTTTTATCTTCTGCTTCAAAACTATCAGCTAAAATGAATAAAACTTGACCATTCAGTGTACTTGTGGGAGCAAACTGCCTAGATTCTAGCCCAGTTATGGTAGCTTCAATTGCATCTATTTTATCTTTTAACTGTGCCAACTCTGGTGCAAAATCCTGTTGTAATCTTTCCCAAGTTATCAAGTCTGGGGAACTAATACTATTCTCAATTTGTTTAAGGCAGTTGTGTAACCCTAGGGCAAATTCATAACGAGTAATAGAAGAATTATGGTTATTATTTTGTAATCTACTTGTACAGTTATAGGTCTCGGCTAAAGAATCTAGAGCTTGATATTGCCAGTCTGTAGTTTGAATATCTTTTAGTTGATAAACAATAGTAATCTCTGACCCTTGGTCATTAGCTAAACTTTCAGAAGACTGAAAAAAACAAGCACAAATTAAAATTCCCGACTGAACAATTTTTTTAAAAAGTGGTTTCATTCTAAATTTAGAACAGAATATAGCGATCGCATTAAGTATCAAGAATTATTTTACATTCAAGACAATCGCTTTAGGATTCCCTCAAACAGATAGCTAAAAAGTACTGGTTTCAAACTAGATGCGGTTTAAACTTTCTTCTTCGTATTAATTAGTCTTAAGAACACAAATTTTGCGATCGCTTTTACTAACTTCCATATTGGTGCGGAGATAATTTTCCAATTGATTACAGCCAGCAACTAATAAATCTAATTCAAACATCTGTTGCAGATCCCAAATAATAGCAGTTTTATCCTCACTAACCGAAGCAAGGGTTTTACCATCGGGACTAAAAGCAATGCTCCATACTGCTTCATCATGTCCATAGAGAGTTTTGAGCAATTTACCACTACGATCCCAAAGTTTAATCGTACTGTCCCCACTAGCAGAAGCAATTAATTGACCATCAGGACTAAAAACAATTTTTCTGATTTCTTCTGTATGACTTTTGAGGGATTGATTGAATGTGACTTTAACTTGACCTGAAGAGTAATCTATCTCCCACAGTTTAACTACCCCCTCTAAGTCTGCTGTTGCCATGACCTTACCATCAGGACTAATAGCCAATACTCCTTCTGATCTGACATTATAATTATCTTGATCGAGGGTTTTAAGAAGATCTCCCTGGGTATTCCAAAGTTTGATGGTTTGGTCATAACTAGCCGTTGCTATAATTTCCCCATCAGGAGTAAAAGCAACATCTCGCACCACATCTTGATGACCATCCAAACTAACAATTAAATTACCTTGCCAATCCCAAAGTTTTGCTGTCTTATCTTCACTAGCCGTAGCAATTATTTTACCGTTAGGACTAATAGCAATTCGCCATACACCAACTTTATGACCTTTAATAGTTTGATCTAAAAGTATTTCAGGTTGCTTTAAATCTTCCAACTTCAGCAAGTCAATTGTACCGTTCCAATGTCCAGATACTAAATTACTTCCATTGCGATCAATTGTAATGCCCAAAACTGAATCTTCTTGATTTTGGAAAGTATTGAGCAAAGAACCATCTTTAGACCATAATTTGACTTTGCGGTCATCGCTGGCAGTGAAAATCATCTCTCCTTGAGGATGAAAAACGACATCGATAATTGGTGCACTGTGACTTCTCAATACTTTTAGTAAAGGATTATCTAGTTTGGCTAATTTAACGATATCCTGTTCCGAAGCAGTGGCAATGCTATTACCATCAGGACTAATATCCAGATCCCAAATTCTTTTTGTTTCAATATTAATTGTCTTTAATAAAGCACCTTCAATACTCCAGATTTTAACAGTACCATCCCAACCTGCGGTGATAACTTTTTGGTTATCGGGATGAAAAATCACTGCAACCACAGGGGAATTATGTCCTTTTAAAGTATGTAGTAATTTACCATTATCTACTTGGGATACCACAGCTGTTAGATCATTACTAACAGAGGCTATCATCTGACCATTAGGACTAAAAGACAGATCTCTGATTTCATTGGTATGACTGTTTAAGGTTTTGGAGAGTTTAAAACGACCAAAATTGTTAATTTTCCAAAGTTTAATCGTCTTATCCTCACTACCAGAGGCAATAGTCTTGCCATCAGGACTAAAAACAGCTTTCCAAACTGATTTATTATGACCTTCAAGAGTATCAATTAGCTTGCCATTTCGCTGCCACAGCTTGACGGTTTTATCTCTGCTAGTAGTAGCAATTAGCTGACCATTAGGACTGAAAGCAACTCCTAAAACTTCATCTTGATGACCTTTTAGAGTATTTAATAGTTGCCCATCTAAATTCCACAATTTAACCGTATAATCTCGACTCGCACTGGCAACTAGCTGACTATCGGGACTAAAAACAACATCCCAGATCGCAGCTTGATGTCCTTCAAGAGTATGAAGTAATGTGCCATCGGTTTGCCAAAGTTTTACTGTTCGATCAGAACTAGCACTAGCAATTAGCCGACCATTAGGGCTGATATCTACGCCAAAAATTACTTCCGTATGTCCTGATAAGCGATTATATTCATCAATTCCATAGACTGCTTGCCTTAAGACCGATTCAATTTGTTTATCCGTATCTTGATCTGGATAGTTAAGCTGTTGCCATTTTTGCTTTACCTTAATAGCAGTCATCAGAGCTTCTAGTCTGCGATCAGAAGCAAATAGAGCTTCCGAATAATTGCTGAGAGCTTTAATTTCGTTCAGTATAGCCTGACGATATTGTTTATAAGCGATCGCGCCAAACCCCAAAATACTGGATAAAGTAATTACCAATGCGATTAAAACATAACTTTGTAGTCGAGCAGTTTTCTGCTGTTCTATGAGCCGAGCTTTGATTTCTTGGGCGCGTTCTGCTTCCAAGGCTCGTTGTGCTTCTTTGCGGTCTAATTCTTCGCTACTACTTAAAAAGCGGTAATCAATATCGCTTAAACTTTTATCCCAAGACCATTTTTGAGCATCTTGTAAAGCTTTACCTCGTAATAGTCGAGAGGTATCTTGATATCGGGATTTTTGCCAGGCCCTCAAAGCTTCGGAATAGGGGCGTAATTGAGATAGTTGAGCTTCTACCCAAGATAAATTAAAAACTTCTTGATAGATATGGTTGCGAACTTGGAGTTTCTCTTGATGTTTAATAATCAATCCCGACAGCATTAATTCTTGCTGCTCAATGCTATTATCTGCAACTATAAATCCTTTTTGCAGAATCTGTTGGTACATTGCCAGTAACGAACCTTTTTTTGCTTCATTACTTAAAATGCGATCGCGAATAGTTTTTAAATGTTCTGGTTCATCTTGGGTTTGCCAATTGTTAATAATCTGAGTTCGGATCAACTTTTCGAGCCAATCTTCCTCATTATTAAGCACCATCTCAGGAGAAGCAGCACGAACTAATTTACATATTTTCTGAGTCAAAAAAGGCTGACCATTAGTCCAAGCTAAAATTTGTTTGAGAATTGATTTAGGATTAGAGATAGTTTCTATCGCTTCTAGTCCCACCAATAAAGGTTGTGCTTCTTCCCAATCAAATCCGTTAAGTTGAATAGCTTGACCAATATTAAAAGGAGTCCTTCTATAATCATCGATCAAATCAGAAGGAGAAGCCACACCAAATAAAGCAAAACTCAAACGCCGATATCTGGGATTAAGACTACGCTGGTTATAACAAAAACGAATTAGAGCAAAAAAATCATTGATCGAAAAATCTAAACTTAAAACACTATCTACTTCATCAAAACAAATCACTATAGGTGGCTCCGAAACATTATCTCCCCCTCCAACTTCACTCAATAATACTTCTTCAATAAATCCACTTAATTTTTGAACTAAAGATAAATCTTCCTGTTCTTTCCACCACTGCTTCAGATTGATTTTGTTAAATAGATTAAACCCTTGCCATAATTCAACTACTAGTCCTTTATACCATTGCTCAATACTAACCTTTTCCCCACTAATACGAGTTAGATCGATCGCCGTACAATAATATCCATCCTCTCGTAAATGGTTGATCATCCTGACCATGAGGCTAGATTTGCCCATTTGACGGGCATTGAGGACATAACAAAACTCCCCTCGTTTTAATGCTTCGTAGAGTTGGCGATCCGCAGCACGCACCACATAACAAACTGCATCCATGGGTAAACTGCCACCAACTTGATAGTCATTCACAATATCTGCTTTTACCAACCAAAATTCTAGAACATAACACGACTGCGCTAAATTCTACCTTAACTTAAAATCTTGTTAGTCGGACTCAGACACTTTGCAATACTGTTCGGTTAAAAAAGTTATCTGTTGAGAAAGAGAGAGAAGAACGTCCTTCGGAGGATGGAGAAGGTGGAGAAGAAGGGGAGGACAAGGGAGCAAGACTTTCTCCACTCTCTCCCCACACCTCCCACTCTTCCCCCTATCTCTTCCATACTTCCCACACTCCCCACACTCCCTAATTTCATTAAGTTTTTAGGCTTATCCGAACAGTATTGCTTTGGGCAGTGCATTGGCTCAAAACAATCATCTGGACTATTATATTTTCAGCTCTTTCACATTAGGCATTGACCAATGCCAATTTAATCGCTTCGGCAATTTGATCTAATTCTGTTCTTGTTGCTAATTGGCATTGATTTTGCCCCACTAGTCCTTTGAAACTATCCCCTCTAAATCGGGGCAATACGTGTAAATGAATATGAACAACATCTTGGTTAGCAGCTCGACCATCAGCCAGGAAGAGATTTACCCCTTCGCATTTTAGACCACTGTGACGTAGAGCCTTAGCAATTCGATGACCAATCCGAAACATATGGGCTCCAGTTGCTTCATCTAAGTCGATTAGAGAAGCGACCTGTTGATTGGGAACCACTAAAATATGACCAGGATTGATCGGTTGAATATCCATAAAAGCAGAAACTTTGTCATCTTGATAGACAAAAGAAGCGGGAACTACTCCTTGAATAATTTTGGTAAAAATGCTCTTCATGTTTTATCTAGGTAGTTTCGCGAATTGGCGTTAGATGTTAGAGAAAAGGGCTACATCAAAGTGCGCCCCCTACATAGACTGATTAACTGAACTAACAACTGATACAAATATTTCGGGAAATCATCTAACCATTGATAGATTAGGATTTTTGCATAGCTTGAGCAGTTTTAATCCGATCTAACTTAAACATCAAAACACCCAAAGGAGGCAAACACAGATCTAGGGAATAGGGTAAATTGTGGAAAGACCATTCATCAGTCCATTTACCGCCAAAGTTCCCCATATTACTACCACCGTATTGTTTAGCATCACTATTAAATATTTCGCTATAGTATCCTATTTCTGGAACACCGATACGATAATGGCTATGAGGTTGGGGGGTAAAGTTACATACCACAACTATAAATTCATTGGGATTTTTACCGCGACGAATAAAAGAAACTACACTGTGACTATTATCGCTACAGTCAATCCATTCAAAACCAGGTTCTTCAAAATCTCGGTCATACAAAGCAGGTTGACTTTTATATAGTGTGTTTAGCTCTGAGAAAAAGCCTTTAAGTTGTTTATGGTAATCATACTGCAACAAATGCCATTCTAAATCTGCCCAAACATTCCACTCACTCCATTGACCAAATTCCATACTCATAAACATGGTCTTTTTCCCTGGATGGGCAAACATATAGCTAAACAGACAACGAATATTAGCAAACTTCTGCCACTCATCCCCTGGAACTTTCCCGATAATATTACTCTTACCGTGAACTACCTCATCATGGGATAGTGCCAACATATAGTTTTCGCTGTGATGGTACCACATACTGAAAGTAATGTTATTTTGGTGGAACTGACGGAACCAAGGGTCCATGCTGAAGTAATCCAACATATCGTGCATCCAACCCATGTTCCACTTGAGGTTAAATCCTAACCCCCCTGTGTAGGTGGGCCATGACACCATAGGCCAGGCGGTAGATTCTTCTGCGATGGAGAGAGTTCCAGGAAAATAACCAAATAAGAGACTGTTAACTTGACGCAAGAAATCAGCAGCTTCTATATTTTCACATCCACCATATTCATTAGCAATCCATTCCCCATCTTTACGAGCATAGTTAAGATAGAGCATAGAAGCCACTGCATCTACCCGAATTCCGTCAATATGGTATTTATCGAACCAGAATAAGGCATTGGCTACTAAAAAGTTCCGAACTTCGTTGCGATTGTAGTTAAAAACTAATGTACCCCATTCTTTATGTTCTCCTTTACGGGGATCGGCGTGTTCATACAGGTGAGTCCCATCAAAGAAAGCTAAACCATGTCCATCTTTGGGAAAATGTCCTGGTACCCAATCAACAATTACTCCGATACGATTTTCATGACACTTATCCACAAAATACATGAAATCTTCTGGATTACCATGACGGGAGGTAGGAGCATAATAACCTGTAACCTGATAACCCCAAGAACCATCAAAAGGATGTTCAGCAATGGGTAATAATTCGATGTGAGTGTAGCCTAATTCTTTAACATAGGGAATTAACTTATCTGCCAACTCGTAATAGCTTAAAAATCTGGCTTCAGGTTTCCACTCTGACACAGGATTGGGTTCTGCTTTACCCGATAGCAATTGCATTTTTTCGTCGGAAGAACCGTGCATCCAAGAGCCAAGATGCAGTTCATAGACTGAGACTGGTTGAGAGAGAGGATCAGTTTTACGGCGTTTTTCCATCCATTCATCATCGTGCCACTGATAAGTATCTAAATCAGCCACAATAGAAGCAGTTTTGGGTCTAACTTCTTGTTGGAAACCGTAGGGGTCAGATTTTTCGTAGATATGTCCTTCCCAATTTTTAACCTCGTATTTATAGGCATCACCAACTTTAAGTTCTGGAATGAATAGCTCCCAAATACCATTACCTCGTTGACCCATTTGGTGTTGTCTGCCATCCCAATGGTTAAAATCACCCAAAATGGAGACGTTACGAGCATTAGGTGCCCAAACTGCAAAATAAACTCCTGCTACTCCATCAACTTTTGTCAGATGCGCTCCTAGCTTTTCATAGATACGATGATGATTACCTTCGGCAAATAAATGAATGTCGAAATCGCTTAATAAAGGGGACTGAAACCCGTAGGGATCATAAATTACTTTTTCAACTTCCCCTTCTGTGATGCGTAACTGATAGTTATTAAGTTCTGGTTTTTCAATGGTACAAACAAAAAAATTGGGATGGTGGAGTGTCTGCATGGGATACTCAGCACGTTCTTCAGGACATACTACCCAAGCAGCAGTGGCTTTGGGAAGATAAGCACGGATAACCCAGCTTTTAATTTTTCCGTTTTGTTCTGCTGGATGACATCCCAAAATCTCAAAGGGGTTTTGGTGTAGGTTATTAACGATTTGGTTAACTTGTTCGGGTGCGAGATTTAATGACATTAAATTACCAGTACTAAAAGAAAGATTGATCAGCAGAAAGTTTTTAGCTTTATTTTAAAGAATGACGGAGATGACGATTGTCGTTCAAAGGTATTCCGCCGTAACAAAATGGAGCAAAGCGAGACTTGCCTTTGCGGACTTTCCCTCCTCAGGTTTCCTCGCTCTCCTTTGACTTCCTCAGCAATTACCGCAAGGTATTGCCATGTTGCAAATATTTTTATAAATACTTTACTATTTTTGGGTTAAAGATAAACTTTATATTATTAAATTATGCTGTTTTTTCTGATTACAGCGATCGCAAACTTCCCAGTACTATTCCCTAAAAAAATTAGACTTGTTACAAATTAACTCAAAAAAAGTCGAACTCACATTAATTAAAAAGGAGTAATAGATTTAAAGAATTTGCGTACTTGCAGCAAGAAAATCAACTCTTGAATATCGGGACTAATCTGTGGGGCAAATTGACGAGTTTTTAATCGGGCTTGAATTTCGGCATATTCTGCTGCATTAAGCAACTTGCCTGTAATTGGAGATCGCCCTTCTAAAATAATCTCTGTCCGTAACACTTCTTCGGGGATGTCTTCTGGAGGGGGTAAAGCCAAGGCAGTTTGACTACAAATCTTAGTAAAGATTGCGATAATTAAAACTGATAATTGAATTTTCCTAGAAGCCATAAAATATATCTATCCCAGAGTAATATTAATATTATTTACCTTTAATATTGCTAAAGATGATTGACACAAGCACAAGGAGAGAGGGGACAAGGGGGACAAAAGAGATTCGTAAAGAACATATTTAAAGTTATTTAATATAAAAATGTATTTGTCAACACCTTCGGATAAGAGCATCCCCCACAGTCAATATACTTCCTCCATTGAAATTTTCCTACAATCACAACTAAATTAAGTAACAGAATTTTAAGACCTATATGGTAAATCATTTGGCGAATTCAGAGAGTCTTTATCTGAGAAAACACGCCCAAAATCCCATAGATTGGTGGTATTGGGGAGATGAAGCCTTAAATCTAGCAAAACAAGAAAATAAACCAATATTTCTTTCTATAGGATACTCTAGCTGTCACTGGTGTACAGTAATGGAAGGAGAAGCTTTTTCGGATTTTGCGATCGCAGAATATCTCAATCAAAATTTTATCGCAATTAAAGTTGATCGGGAAGAAAGACCAGATATCGATAGCATCTATATGCAAGCTCTACAGATTATGGTAGGGCAAGGGGGGTGGCCTCTCAATATTTTTTTAACTCCTGGGGATTTAGTGCCCTTTTATGCAGGAACCTATTTTCCCCTTGAGCCTCGCTACAATCGTCCAGGTTTTCTCGACATTTTGCAGGGAGTACACCGTTTCTATGAGGTAGAAAAGGAAAAACTGCAAAATTTTAAACAGGAAATTTCCCAGCATCTCCAACAATCTGCTGTTTTTACCCTCATAGAGCCAAGTATATTGACCCAGGAGTTACTCCTTAAGGGAATTGAAAGTAATAGGAAAGTTCTGGCACCAAGAGACTTGGGCAGTCCCAGCTTTCCGATGATTCCCTACGTTAACTTGATTTTGCAAGGCAGCAGAATTTTAAGGGAATCGAGTGATGATTATGAGCAATTATGCGCTCAAAGAGGACAAAATCTGGTTTTAGGGGGAATTTTTGACCACGTAGCAGGGGGTTTTCATCGTTACACCGTTGATAGCACTTGGACTGTCCCCCATTTTGAAAAAATGCTCTACGATAATGGACAAATTTTAGAATATCTGGGGAATTTAGCCAGTCGTAATCGTCAAACAAGTGAGGCTAGTGTAGCTATTGATCAAGAAGACATAAAATCAGCAATTAAAAGAGCAATTAATCTTACTATCGACTGGTTAGCAAGGGAAATGCGATCTCCTGAAGGCTATTTCTATGCTGCACAAGATGCAGATAGTTTTGCTACTGGGGATAGTCTGGAACCAGAAGAAGGTTTATTCTACGTCTGGAATTACCGCGAATTGCAAGATATGTTAACTGCCGAAGAGTTAGGGGAGTTGCAAGAGAAGTTTAGGATTAGTGTTTTAGGCAATTTTGAAGGTCAGAATGTCTTGCAAAGATTCAATGATGAGGAATTATCCCCTAATTTAGAAAGCATTTTAGGGAAGCTCTTCACTAAGCGTTATGGAGAAAATTCCACACAATTAGAGATTTTTGCCCCTGCTAAAAATCAACAAGAAGCTCAACAAGGTATCTGGCAAGGGCGTATTCCTCCGGTTACTGATACTAAGATGATTACCGCCTGGAATAGTTTGATTATTTCGGGTTTAGCTAGGATTTATGGGATTTTGGGCGATCACAAAGCCTTAGAATTGGCTACTAAATGTGCGGAATTTATCTTGGAAAATCAATTGACTCAGGGAATATTCCATCGCCTAAATTACACAGGTCAAGTTACAGTACCAGCCCAGTCTGAGGACTATGCCCTATTTATTAAAGCCTTGCTAGATTTACACACTGTATGTCCTGAAAAAACCCAGTGGTTGACAGATGCCATTACCATTCAGCAAGAATTCGATCGACGTTTGTGGGATGAATCTGCTGGTGGTTACTACAATAGCTCACCAGAAGCAGCACCAGATTTATTAATTAGGGAAAAAGCTTATATGGATAGTGCCATTCCTTCTGCTAATGGAATTGCGATCGCAAATTTAGTAAAAATTTCCCTGCTAACAGATAATTTAGCTTATCGCGAGCAGGCGGAACAGGGATTGTGTGCTTTTGCTACGATTATGGAACGTTCTCCCCAAGCTTGTCCTACTCTCTTTATGGCTTTAGATTGGTTTCTTAATGGTAATTTAGTCAAAACCAGATCAGAAACATTCCAAGATTTGATCCCTCGATACTTTCCTACCACTGTCTATCGTATTGTTACAGATTTACCAGAAGAAATAGTGGGATTAACCTGTAAAGAAACTTCTTGTCTTGAACCAGCAACGAGTTTAGCAGAGTTAATCGGGCAACTTAATTATAAGATTATGTAGTTTTTACATCGCTTTCAAATCTGGCAGCATTTTCACGTTCTTGGGCTTCAATATCTCCTTTACCAAAAAACGCCCAATAAGGCTTAGGAATTTCCAGAGCGCGTTGAGTTGCTTCGCGTTGATCAATACGATCAAACCAGTCTTGAAGATAAGGTAAGCCGTCTACAGAAACTTTAGCCCAGTAATAAGCCCTTGCCCAAGGATAAGTCGCTATATCAGCGATTGTGAACTGATCGTTGACCAAATATTGACGACCTTGAAGATGAGTATTTAACACTTCCAGCAAGCGACGACTTTCGTCTACATAACGTCTAATAGCAAATTCATCTTCATGACCTTGCTTAACGTGAGTTCGACGGCTATAAAAATGGCTGGTTTTACGTGAGGGAACAGGGAACAGCCCTAAAGGATTAGCTCCTAACGTCGCGTCGGAACGGGGAAAAGCCCATTATTTCGTTCTCTTTCATGAAGAATTTCCAATAAAGCGAAATCTGTCGAACTCACGTTGCTTAACGTCAGTTCGACGAAGCTAAAAAACCGTAATTTTTCGAGTTTGGATAGTCGTTAGATAGCCTTGAAATCATCATTCTTTCGTTAAGAAAATCATAACTCCGAACTCCGAACTCCGAACTCACGTTGTTTTAAGCCTTGCCCCATTGAACGAGGGATGAGGATTATCGGTGGCAAATGGACTGGGTCAATTTTATGGCATCTCAAAGATAAACCAGTGCGTTTTAACGATTTGGCACGCCAACTTAGTGGAGCCAGTAAAAAGGTCATTGCTGATCGCCTCAAAGAAATGGAAAACAATCAACTAATTGCCCGAACCGTTATCAGTACTCGTCCAGTAGCTGTAAGTTATGAGATTACTGATTTTGGTCGTACCGCCCTCGAATTTTTGGAAAAATTGAAAGAATGGGTGGAAAACCAGATTGATTAAGTATAGATATCTAACTCAATCTCAAAGAGCAAGCCAAGTTTGTAACCGTTGCATAACCGATTCGATGGGTAAAGCCACACCGCAGTTAAAGTGCCAATTGATGCCGACTGCTTCTAAACCTGTTTTTTCGGGACAGAACATAGTTACTGCTACTGCTAACCCAACCACTTGATTCTGCTCGTTCAAAACTGGACTACCGGAATTCCCCCTGGCTAAATCTGCGGTTAATTCCATTCCCCGCGCTGTTTTTTGGCTGATTTGACCCATACTTACAGTCCAATCCTCTCCATCATTGGGATGTCCAATTACATGGATGGGCATATTGGCTGCTACTGGCTGCTCGGATATAGGTAGAGGTTGAATATCTTTTGGTAGTTGAGAAACTTTTAGGAGAGCTAAATCGAGCCAATCTGAGTTGGAAGTAGTCTGAACAATTCTGGCAGACTGCCGTTTGCGAAATCCTCCTGGTGGGGGCTGAGAGTAAAATTCCACTTCTATATTTGCTGCTGTTTGGGGGTTATCTTGTCCCTTAACTACATGACGATTGGTAATAATCCAGCCTGTAGAACCTTCTCTTTTCCAGAGCCAACCAGTACCTACTGCCATCCCATCACTACCCTTGACAATGATTTTGACAACGGAACGTTTCAGGGATACTAATGGTTCTATTTTAGTACTAGGTAATCTTTCTGATCGCTGGAATACCTGAGGATATTTTAATCTAGCCCATAGTCTTTGAGCCTCTTGGAGATAGAGTTTCACCTCTGTTAAACTGGGGTCTAAGCTCAAGGCTTGTTGGCACTTTTGGATTCCTGCTGCTAACTTTTTCTGACGATGGAGAGCATAGCAGAGATTTTTATAGGCTTGGGCATCTATCGGATCGAGGCGAATGGCTTGCTCAAAATCGGCGATCGCTTCCTCAATTTTACCCTGTTCTAACCAAACCACACCTAAATTATTATAAGCCTTAGCATACCTAGAGTCCCATAATAGAGCTTTTTTATATGCTGTAATGGCTTCCTCAACTCGACCTTGCTTCCGAAAGGTTTCTCCCTGCTGATTATAAATATATGCTTGCTGGGAAGAATTATTAATATAAATTGATTCTGAGTCTTGCTGCTGAGTTAATTCCTCTTCTACTGGTGTGAACAGGCGACTAATCGCCCACATTGAAAGTGGCAAAAAAAGAGCGAAGACAACAGAAAATAATTGTAGTGTAAGGTTGGGGGAGGAACGAGATGAACCCATAATTTGGCTCCGATTCCGCTGTAAAAATTGCTAATACTACTTTTTCATAGTAATTGTTTTATTTTCTCTAATGATAATATGACGCTTACAATCAACACTAATGAGTCCTTTTTTCCGAAAACTTCCCAAGGCTTTAGTAACAGTAACTCTGGTAGTACCAATAATATGAGCTAAATTTTCATGAGTCAAACGTACTGTCAGACGAGTCCCATTAACAACCGATTGACCCATCTCTTCCTTCAACAAAAGCAGCAATTGCCATAAACTTTCTTCCTTTATGGTTATCCTACTAATAGTTTGTAGCTGTTGCGCCTTAATCAGACGCTGACTCAATTGTGTCATCAACATCCTGGTACGATGAGGGGAACTAGGCAGAGTGGAGAGAGAGTACCATTTTAGATAAGCTTCAGACAAAGCTTGCGCTCGGTAGTTTGTTTGAGGAGTCAGGAAGTCCCCAAAAGAATTATTAGCCGTTGCCCAGCCTAAAATTGTTTCATCACCACTAGTACTAATTTTACTTAGTTGAACTACTCCACGATTAACTTGCCAAAAACCAGGTTCCAACAATGGTATTTCTGCTCCTTTCCGATAGTAATGTAATAATGAGTCTGCTTCTTTAAATTCTGTATCAGATCTTGGTTTTAAATATTGGAATGATGGCATTGTTAGAAAGTTTGAGAATTTTAGAAGATTAAAACGCAATCCCCAAAGAAATTAATAGTTTGGTTGTAATTATGATTTTGTCTATGTTCTATGAATTCCAGATGAGCCTTTGATGAGAAGAATTTCATGGAGAAGATAGGTTATCAAAAACTGATTATGTAAAAAGTTAAGAGCAAAGACCTCTTGATTTTAATCATCGATACATTTTCTATACATATAAAAATTACTTAAAGAATAGTAATTAAGATTTAACTTCATCTAATACTTAATTATTGTTCAAAAAAAAGACAAAAATATTCAATCAAAACTTTATAATCAAACCCTAAAAAAGCCCATATAATTTTTGCAGTAAATCTTAGAGTAATTTTTTATGGTTCTTAATAGTAGTTCTTTTATAGATGTAGCTCCTCGCGCGGGAATTAATTGGTCAAAACAAAAGGGCAATGAAGCTTTTAGCGTTGCTTGGGCTGATCTAAATGGTGATGGTTTATTAGATTTAGTGGTTAGTCCCCACGGCTATAATGGGGCTGGTAAAAACTATTCCCAAGCTAAGTATCCCTACCGTTATATTAACCAAGGTAATGGAAAATTTAAGCCATTAGGAGATTTCCGTCGTGGGGTTGGTGGAGATACTCATGGTCTTAGCATAGTTGATTTTGATAACGATGGAGACCAAGACTGGTTTATTTCTGGTGGCGGTCAATTAGGAAATGGTAAAGGACAACCTAATATATTTTTTGTTAATGACAAGGGAAATCTACAAGATCAAGCTGAAGCTAGAGGCTTAGAATATGAAGTTGGTCGAGGACGTTCTTCTCTGTGGTTTGATCATAACAATGACGGTTTATTAGATGTATTGTTATTAGAAACTTTGCGGGATGATGGCAAAGGACGTACTGCTTTATTTCAACAAAATCCTAATGGTACATTTCGTGATGTGACTAATGCAGTAGGGCTAAATGTTCCTTTTCCTTCTAACTATGCTCAACTGGGAGATGTAACTGGTGATGGTAAATTAGATTTAATCATCCAAGGGACATTTAATTTTCCCGCAAAAGTCTATGACTTTTCCCAAGGCAATAGATTTGTTGATATTACTAATAGATTTAATTTCCCTTTAGTTTCCGATCCCCAGGCTCTAAGAAATAAGACCAATGATTTCCAAGAGCATAGATCCGCTAGAGATAGTATTATTGCTGACTTTGATAATGATGGCGATAATGATTTTTTCGTGACTCGTTCTTTAACACAAAGTACTCGTAATCCCAGTGTTTTCCAAGGTACTAATAAAAAGATCGTGTCGGCAGATTTAATTTTACGGAATCCAGGTAAAGAAATTGGCTATAGTTTCAAGACTGCTTCGGATGCTAAAGTTGCAATCGACTTTTTTGATCTAAATGGTTTGGCTGCCAATATCAACCCTAATAACATCTATATTGGTGCTAGTGGTCGTCGTCCTACTGCTGCTGAATTAGAAGCTTTTGTCAAAATTAGTTCAAATACTACTATAACTGCTGCTGGTAATGACCTCCCTAGCACTGATGAGGTTGACCGAGTAGCAGCTTTAGGCTTATCTGCTAACAGTAAAGGGGTAAATGGTCTTGCTAGTAACCGTTCTGCTAGAGGTATCTATATTGGTCTAGTTAATGGTACTTGGCAAGTTAGACTAAAATCTCGTAAATTTGAGAGTATTCGTTCGGCGGTTGAATCGACTCGAACTATTACTAATCTTAATCCTCTTGGTTTTACTAATGTCAACCCTGCTGTTAACGCTTTAACCGATCAACTTTGGTTATTTGATGAAAATACAGGTAAGTATGTTAATAGTTCTCTAGCTGCTGGTCTTGATCGTCCAACTTTGGCGCAAAACGTGGTCGCAGGAGACTTTGATAATGACCAAGATATCGATCTTTATTTAGTCAATTCCTATTCTTCCTTTGACCAGCCTAATATTTTGTACGAAAACCAAGGTGATGGTACTTTTAAAACCGTCACTCAGGCTGGTGGTGCAGCAGGAAAAGCTTTTAGTTTTGGCTGGTTAGATTTCCAGGTAGGTGGACGGGCTGCTACTGCCGACTATGATGGAGATGGTTTCTTAGATATTTTTGTTGGTTCTACTGTTGGTAGGTCTGCCCGCAAAACTTACCTGGCTACTCCATCCCAATTATTTAAGAATCAAGGTAATAGTAATAATTGGATTCAGATCGATTTAGAAGGAGTAAAATCCAACCGTGATGGCATTGGTGCCAGGGTTTTAGTTACTACTCCTGATGGTCTAACCCAGTTACGGGAGCAAAATGGCGGAATGCACCTCTATGCTCAAAATGCTCAAAGAATTCATGTGGGTCTGGGTAAAAATACAAACATACAAAGCTTAGTAGTTGAATGGCCCTCAGGAATTAGACAGGAATTCAAAAATGTCAGAGTTAATCAGATTTTGAAGATTCGAGAAGTAGGAACTAGTACCCCTGTTACTCCTCCTACCCCCAATCCCGATCCTATTCCCGATCCTACTCCTGATGATATTACTGGTACTGCTAATAACGATAACCTCGATGGCACAAATAACAATGATCGCATTTTAGGCTTAGATGGGAATGATATCTTAAAAGGAGCTATTGGTGACGATACTCTCATTGGTGGAGCGGGTAATGACTCCTTAATTGGCGAGAATGGTCAAGATTCTCTCACTGGAGATAATGGTCAAGATACTCTAATCGGTGGCAATGATGCAGATACCCTAACTGGTGGTAGTGGTCAAGATACTCTGATCGGTGAGGCTGGTGCAGATATCCTAACTGGTGGAACAGAAAGAGATACTTTCTATTATCCCAATCTTAATAACGGCGGTGATCTAATTACAGATTTTCAGAGTGATGATTTTATAGTTGCTTCGGCTGCTGGATTTGGAGGCGGATTAAATCCAGGTTTCTTGAAATCTTCTCAGTTTACTTTTGGTTCTGGTGCTTCTGATACTAGTGATCGCTTTATCTATAATCGTAGTAGTGGTCAATTATTCTTCGATCCTGATGGTACTGGTTCAGCTAATCAGTTACTAGTTGCAACTTTAAGCAACAATCCTAACTTAAGCAATGATGATATTTTTATTTCTGCTTAATGTAGACTGAGTCAGGATTGAGAGTAGTAATCCTCGCGTCTTTTGCAGGCGCGAGGAAAAATAATTAGGAAATGTGGTAAATAAAAACAGTAGAGTGGGAGTTTCAGCGTTTAATATACATTAAGCGTATTGAAACTTAAATTATGTACTTCGTAATCAGGTGTCGCCCCCTATCACTGATACAAATACAATTTCTTGGCTAAAAAAATCTCTTTAGTACCTGGTACAACTCGGGTAAGCCTAATTAATCTTACTTGTATGCTCCTTCCCAATTCTCTCCCTACTGCTTCGACCGAACGGAAACCGCGACCCATTTCCTTTAGGGCTGCCTTTCTACTTTCTCATCAAAGCTTTTACAGATAAATTTATAGATTCTGGTATGGATTGTGCGTGTATGTGCTTTGACTCGGACTTTGTTACTCGCCATGTTTTACCTTCTGTTATTGCCATAGGAACTCGCCTCAGCTTATCTTAATACGACTTCTGCTTTTCTCCGCTTGATGTATAGACATAACAACGTCTATACAGTCCTTGAATCTTGTCCAAAAACATTAGCAGACATTAAAAATGGCACTTATACTAAATCCGATTCTCAAAACCCACTTTTAATCAAGATGACCAAGGAAACTAAATTCCTCCTGCCATGACCGAAGGGAATGCTAAAGCATACCGCGACCCATTTCCTTTAGGGCTGCCTCATCACAACTTTTAAGTAGGGTATCTAAACAGGATTTAGTATCATAACTCTCTTTTGTAACTATAAAGAGCATTAGCAGAGGTAAAACCTTATATCATTTCCCTTTAAATTTGCTACAGATGACTGATGGGGAGACAAGGGAGACAAGGAGGAAAAGGGAGATTAATGTGCAGCATATCTAAAGTGATTTGATATTAGTTTTACCTTGATCAACTTCTGCTAAGTTAACTTAGCAGACATAAAGGATATGAGGAGAAATCGAAATCTAAAAGCTATATATAGCAATAGTTTCAAGGAGATGTGGCATGAATTTACACAGATCCTATGGTCGTCGCGCCCGTGATACATTTATCGGTCTCAAGAAAACTTGTCCTAACCTCAACTATTCCTTTTGGCAGTACTTAATATCCCGATTGAAGGGAGATGACATTGTTCCTTATCTACCTGATGTTATTAGAGAAAAGGCATCTGCCAAGAATGAGGTATTTTCTAT
>JASJDB010000234.1 GCA_030065315.1 Xenococcaceae cyanobacterium MO_167.B52
GGAATGTAAACCTATGACCAAAAAGTTATCTCGCTCGTTTTCGACACGAGGAACGAGTGAACCTCTCCCTGCCCCCTAAAGGGGGTGGGAATTCCCACTCGCACTTTAAAAGCTCGATTAGTTACTTTCAAACTGGAAAAATGGGATATTCATGATGCACCAGCTTATTTTCTAGAATCTTGTCAAAAATCGTTATTAAGCTTAGAAATACAAGGAAAAGCTTTTATTGATAGTAATTCTGATGGGGATTTAGCTTTGCGATCGCTGAAAATCAAAAAGAAGAATGTCATGGGTTATTGTTTTCCTGCGATCGCAAGTAGTGCTTTTGTTTTTGATGAAGTTCACTGTTACGATGAAAAACTATTCGGCGCATTACTAAGATTTTTAGAAGTGGTTAAAGCACCAATCTTACTGATGTCTGCTTCATTTTTACCCTGGCAAAAAGAGGCAATAAAAAAAACAGTAGGCGAACCAATCGAAATTATTTCTGGCTCACTAGAAATCGAAGCACAACCCCGTTATAGATTCAATTACAAGGAAGAACCTGATTGGTCAAGAGTAGAACAAGAACTATCAACAGGTGGCAAAGTCTTATGGGTTTGCAATCAGGTAAATACAGCTATTGATGTTTATCGAGACGCTAAAGCCAGAGGACTAAATGCTGTTTTGTATCACAGTCGCTATCGCTATGAAGATAGGGTTAAACATCATCGTGATGTAGTAGATGGTTTTAAACGAAATGAACCAATTTTGGCGATCGCAACTCAAGTAGCCGAAATGTCTCTCGATTTATCAGCAACCCTTTTAGTTTCCCAAATTGCCGATCCAGCAGGCTTAATTCAACGCTTGGGAAGGTTAAACCGCCGTTATTACGGTCGTGCTAAGGATGCTTTATTTTATCCTGATGAAAAAGTTGGTTATCCCTATAGCGAGAAACAACTTAATGATGGATTAAAGCTAATTGATTTTTTTGAAAATGAAGTTTGTCAGAGGGATTTAGCACAATGGTTAGAAGATTCCGATGAACGGGGTCAACCTGACACTAAATCAGTTTTGTTAGAGGGTACATGGCGTACTTATCCCACATCTCTCAGAAAAGAAGGTTCTAATATTACGGTCTTACTGGAACAAGATTTAGCAACTATTAAATCATTACCTGCTAAGGAAATTCCTCGTTATACCGTTCCCATTCCTGCCAAAAATTATCACTCATGGGACAAATACAAGTTTTATCCCGTCGCACCCACTGAGATATGGAGTTATTCAGCAGAATTAGGAGCTTATGAAATAAAAAAATGACACAACTTAACCTATCTATTTTCAACCCTAATACCCTACTTCCTCATCGCGCGGGAATTGCTGGTTTAGCTTTGGCTTTATCGGTTATCAATCCTGATGATGTACCTTTCACTTGGGAAGTTACTGAAGATGCAGTCAACTTATTTTGGGATTCCGATGAACATACAGATCGCGAGTCTATCTTAAGCCTGACACAGCAAACTTATCGTCTTCAAGATGGTTATTTAGATGTTCCTGCTCTTAATCTCGCTCGACAAGGAAAATATACATTTACCGAAGGAGTAGCAACTACCTTTCTTCAACACGGGAAACAAAGAAAACAATCAAAAGAATCAGTGCCAAGAGTTTTTCCAGTTGATGAAGCAGAGATTACGATCGATTTTCGCCCCGTTGAAGACTGTTATTACACTAGAGATTTTAAAGAAGCTTTTAATTCCAAAGGAGCATTTAAACCCAAAATTCCCATCAAAGGTCATCATTTACCAGGATTAGTAGAATGCTTTGCTCATGGTGCTTATCAAGAATCTCCCGAAGGCTTTTTGGCTCTGGTTTTTCTTCCCCTTGCTTGTAGTTATTATCAATTATCTGGATATCGTTCGGCGGTGGTTATTCCAGAAGTGAAAAATATCCGTGAATGGGTGAAGCGAAGAAAAAATTATTCTGGAAGTACCTATGGTAATTTTCGCTCTAGTAGCGCGGGAGAATCAGGATTACGTTTTTTACTCCAAGAAAAGCTCATTGAAGATAACCAACGCTTGAGAGTAGATTATTGCGAGGTTTATCAATTGGGTAAACAACAATGGGATGGTAGTCAAAGCTATCTAAAACAAGCTGTCTATCGAGTACAGGTAGATGATGAAGTCTTAGATTTATATGATTCAGCTTTTCAATTTTTTAAACCCCAAGTTCGTACCAACGAAAAAGGAGAGACATGGTTAGCCATTTCCAAAGTATTACCCTGGCTTTGCGACAACCTGATTACTGGTAAACCCTGGTATTTAGGTTTTTATGAATTTCAAAAAAGAAATCAACTCTATGAAAGAAAAGGATTAGTAAGTATGTCTCAGTCTCAATATCTCAACTCTTTAGAACAAAGATTTTTTGATGTTGTTCAAGGAGCTTTTAGCAGCTTTTTACGAGAGCAAATTATTCACGCTCAAAAACAAGGTCGTTCTCTCGATTACAAACAGTCTGTTGATAAAGTAATCAATCGACTACAAAGACCCAGTACACAACAAGATTTTGCTAAAACAATGGTCGATTTTCTCAGTCGTCATCGTAGCAAATCTACTAGGGGAGTAGGTGCAGAGATTTATCAATGGCTTCACAAAGATAACCAATGGAAACAGGCGCGAGATTTGGCTTTACTTGCGATCGCATCTTACACGGGAAAAGGCAAAGATGGCAAATCTGAAATTCCCGAAGAAGTACTTGATGAATCTATTTCTGAAGACCAAGAAGACTCTGAAATGACTATTTAATTTTCAATCCATAAGGTGGGCATTGCCCAGGCTACAAATCAACACATAATTAGAGGAGCAAAACATGACACAACATATCTTTGTTACTATCGTTACCCCCACTGCTGTTGCTGCTAATAACCGAGGTGAAGGAGACGGAAGTACCCTATCTACTTTACAGAAAATTACCAGAGGTAACGATCAATATACAACCGTTAGTGCTGATGCAATTCGTTGGGGATATCGAGAATACTTACAAAACTCCCAACCAGATAAAGTAAACAGAACTTTTGATTCTGAAGCTGACAAATACCACATCAAAGATGAAAAGTATAACGCCAAAACTTATATAGATGACGATCTTTTTGGTTTCATGGATGCTAAAAAAGATAAAGACAATAAAAATGCTACAACCAAACGAAGAGGAGCATTGGAAGTAAGCAGAGCAATCAGTCTCGATCCTTATTGGGGTGATATTACCTTTGGTTCTAAAGGTGGTGAAAAAGGAAAAACCTCAATTCATAATACCGAAGTTCATTGCACTGCTTATCAATATACTCTGGCTTTAACTCCTAGCAGTTTACAAGACCCAGAAAGGGCTAAATTATTACTAGATGCCATCCCAGCGATCCAGCACGTCGGTGGAAATCATGCTCGTTTCCTATATGAATTTCGTCCCGAATCAATTGCTATCAGGATAACTAACGATCCCAGTCCCTGGATTATGAACTGCTTTGAAAGAGTTGGAGACGTTATTGGTTGTTCTCGTTTAGTGCGTCTAGTTGATGTTGAAGATGTACCAGCTTCAGAATTAATCGTAGCAGGGGAAATTGCTGATACTCCCTATGGTGAGCAGCTAAAAGGATTAGAAGTTAAGGTGTGTCGGGGAGTCAAAAATGCGATCGCAGAAGCCAAGAAATTATTATCATCAAAGAAAGTAAAGGCATAATTCAAATGACAAATTTAGATGTTTTTTCTATTACTAATATCTCTATTCCAGCAGAAAAAATAAGTCAATTTTGCCAGCGTCATCATATCCAAAAACTATCTTTTTTCGGCTCTGTTTTGCGCGATGATTTTTCGCCTGAAAGCGATCTTGATATTTTGGTAGAATTCAAGCCTAAACATATTCCTGGTTTAATTCGGTTATCGGCAATGGAACAAGAATTATCAACTATTTTCCAGCGTCAAGTCGATTTACGTACTCCTGAAGATTTAAGTCGTTATTTTCGTCAAGAAGTTCTAGATTCTGCGGTTATTCAATATGTCAATTCAAGATGACAAAACAAGAATCAAGCATATGCTCGATGCTGTTCAAAAAGTAGTAAACTTTGTCAAAAATCGGACTTTTCAAGATTTAGAAAATGATGAAATGTTAGCTTTGGCTTTAGTTAAGTTATGACCGATACTTTATACATTGATTGTCCCTGTACTAGTTTTCCTCGCAGTTTTGCACGGGATTACAAAGAAACCTATCTTTATCCCCCTCCTGCTACTATTTATGGTTTTTTACTTTCCCTAGTAGGAGAAGCAGATTTAAAAGCTCATTTAGGAGTCAAATTATCAGTGGGAATTATTGACAAAAAACCTGTTATTTCAAGAATTCTCAGAAAACAGCGACATCACAAGTTTGGTAAAAAACACATGGGAACTTATCCCCCTAGTAAGTATTCCAAGCCTAATTTTCAAGAAATTTTAACCGATATTAAAGTAGTTCTCAAGATAGATTCCAGTCAAGAATCAGCCAAAATCAAACTAGATGAAAGGGTAACAATTGCTTTATCTTCTCCCGAACAAATTACTCGTTTTGGTGGACTGAGTTTAGGTGAATCTTGGGCTTTGATTAATGGAATAAGACCCTATAGGGAAACTGATGGCAAAATTAATTGGTTATCAAAAGATTATCGAGGATTAATTAGTTTACCAGTGTGGATCAATCGTCAAAATCAGCGAGGAACTTTTCAAAGATTTTCATTTGGAGAATTTAATCCTGATTGTTGGGTAGAAATCCAAGCCAGCTAAAAATACAAGGATCTCTGCTTGTTACAGTTGTTTTGGTCTTAGAATTGCTCCTATCCCTTATGGGGAAAGGCTTTAAGAGAATAAATTGTTTCTGGAGGTGCTTGAATTTTCCTAAAACCCAGACAGGGCAAGGATTTTGCCAATCGCATTTTGATGATTTTTCGGCTTTTTTCTCGATCTATTGTCATTTCTAAGGAGGTGCTTGTAAAATTGTCTCTGGACACTTACTATTACTAGGCTTCGGCAACTGCCGTGTTTTACCTCTGATAGCCGAAAGGCGTTGATCACAGTAAATTCAGATTATATCAAGAGTGTAGAGTTAGAGGATTGTGTTTTACCTCTGATAGCCGAAAGGCGTTGAGCACTCAGAATAGAAGCAATAACAAATTGGGATACAAGTGTTTTACCTCTGATAGCCGAAAGGGGTTGATCACTCTAAATTTTACCAGAATTTAAAAGGATCTTTGCGGTGTTTTACCTCTGATCGCCGAAAGGCGTTGAGCACTCTTTCTCTAAACGTCGCCAACAGATCCAAGCTAAATTGTGTTTTACCTCTGATCGCCGAAAGGCGTTGAGCACGCAGCACCATTAAGCCAGTCAACCGCATCCTTAAAGTGTTTTACCTCTGATCGCCGAAAGGCGTTGAGCACATTCAAGTCTTGACGTTATTGATCTCGAAAGCAATCTGTGTTTTACCTCTGATTGCCGTAAGGCGTTGATTACTGAATTGAATTTGCCCAAAGAATACGCGGACACTGGGGAGTAGAAAATAAGGTTCATTACGAAGCGAGATGTTACCCACAGTGAAGATAAATCTCGAATTTGTACCAAGCCATTAACCCAAATTATGATGCGAGGAAATGCTTCTGGTCAAGAAGCATATTCCACTCGCGTGTTGGCAATTGCTAGGAATTTAGCTGTTAATTTATATTGAGATGGTGGGTTTAATAATATGGCTCAGGCGCAGCAAAAATGTAGATTTAGACTAGAGCAGATTTTGTCTCTCTTTAGGCTGAAATAGCCCTGGCATTTAACAGATATTTTCGCTTCTAAGTATTATTTTTTTTAGTGTATAGTTCGACTCTTTTCCAAGGACGATTATAATAAACAGCCATTAATGTAATTTTAATTTTTTCAACTAAAGTGATAGTTTTTTGATAATCATTGATAAATTCTTTGGCTTTTTTCTCTGTAATTTCATTAAATAAAAAATAACTAAATCCTCTAGCAAATAGGCGATGAGTAAACTTAGTAAGTTGAGTAAATTTTGACCGTAGTAAATAGGCTGCTACTACTTGATTACGAGCTTTCTTTTCCCTGAATTTATCACCTTTTTGAAACGTTCCATCATTACTATTATGTATTCCTTGAAGAGTTAACTCTTGATTGAGAAAAAAACCAGGACTAAGAAACAAACTACTATAAGTTAAGTAGCGATCCGCAGCTTGTTTAAGTATCTCTGGCATTGGTAAAATTTGTTCTAAAAGACTGCGACGAAAGCAAAGAGCCGAGGTTGAAGGAGGATAAAAAGCAATTCTACCTTGTTTTAGTTGCGATCGCATATCACAAAAAGTAGAGATATCTTCTGGTAGATTAGGAAAAGCGCGAGTTACACCTAAAATTTCTTTAGTTTCTGAATTAATTAGTTGTAGGGGATGAAAACACCAGCCAATTTCTGAGTGAGAGTTAAAAACTTCTACAATTTGACTGACTTTATCTAAAACAAATTTATCATCTGCATCTAAGCAACAAATAATGTTTCCTTTTGCAACAGCAAATCCCGCATTAAATGTAGAAGCATGATCGCCATTTTCTTTTAAAACAGGAACTATTTTATCTCCGTAATTAGCAATGATTTCTGGGGAATTATCTGTAGAGCCATCATCTACCACGATAACTTCTATAGAATCATAGGTTTGATTTAAGGCACTATCAATAGCATAGGAAAGAAAGTGACCATAATTATAGTTATTAATGATAATACTTACTAAACATTTATCATTTGTCATTTACCATTTACCATTTAACATTTAACATTTACCATTTAACCTTTATATTTACCCACTAGCTAACACCTAAGACCTAACACCTAACACCTAAGACCTAACACCTAATACCTAATACCTAATACCTAATACCTAATACCTAATACCTAATACCTAATACCTAATACCTAATACCTAATACCCACTAACGACTAACTACTACCTTATCTAATAGCCAAATTCTTAGAATCAGCACCTTTCCCAGGAAGACTATAGTAAATAGCTTTTAAAATAATTATTACTTTTTCCGACAAATTTAGATTAGTGAAATATTCTTTGACTAATTCTTGATGATTATCATAAGGTACGCCATAACGAATATAAATTACTTTGTATTTCCAGTAAGCACTCAAACCTCTAGCAAACATTCGATTACATATTTTTGCTAACTGAGGAAATTTAGCTCTCAAAAAATAGGCATTTACTAGGTTCTTAGTTTGTAATTCTGGTCTATCTTGACGCAAAGTAGAATTATTATTTCCATGTACCCGCATCATAGTTAAGGGTTGCTCCATCATAAAGCCAGGACTAAGAACAGGTGCAGCTTTCATCGGGAAACCGTCCGCACCATTAACAAATATCTCTGGGATAGGAATAATTTGCTCTAACAGACTGCGCCGAAAAGATAAACCTGAAGAAGGAGGAACATAAAGAGGGGTTCCTTGCTTGACTAAATCCCGAAAGTCACATCTACCCACATCATGTTGACGAGTTGTTCCCAGTTCTTTGTTAGTTTTGTTGTCAATTAACTTGAGTGTATTAAAACACCAACCAATTTCTGGATCTGCTTGAAACTCTTTAACCATAAGAGCTACCTTTTCTGAAACGAACCAATCATCGGAGTCGAGAAAGCAAATGATTTCTCCTGAACTGGCAGCAAAACCCTGATTGTAAGCTGAGGCTTGTCCACCATTTTCTTTGAGTACAGGAATAACTTGATCTCCATAAGTGGCGATAATTTCTCGTGAATTGTCTGTAGAACCATCATCCACCACAATAATCTCTATGGGAGAATAGGTTTGGTTTAAGGCACTGTCAATTGATTCATTGAGAAAAGAGCCATAATTATAATTGTTGATGATAATACTGACTAAAGGCTGGTTATCCATCTATCTATCTTTTGTTTGGCAATCAATTATTAAGATCCCATAACTATGTTAAGGACTAAGAAAGCGAAAATCAGAATACATATTGTCGGATGTGGTCCTCGCACAGGTACTACCCTAATGGCAGAAATGGCGATCGCTTGTTTTAAAATAGATGTCTACACAGAACATGAAGATAGTATCTATACTCGTCCTAGTCGCCAAGCTAACATATTTTTAACTAAGCGTCCGCGAGATATTTTGGTTGCAAGTCCTATGTTGTATTTGCTGCCAAACTTATACGTAATCTATATGTTGCGTGATCCTCGCGATACAATTACCAGTAAACATCGCAAAGATCCCGATCGCTATTGGTCAACTCTACGTTATTGGAAAGCCTATACTCCCTACGGACGGAAGTTACAGCATCATCCTCGATTTATGACGGTTCGCTACGAGGACTTAGTAACTAAACCTGATGAAGTTCAAGCTTATTTGATGGAGAAAATGCCTTTTTTAGAAAAAAGAGGTGCTTTTAGTCAATATCATCAGTTTGCCAAGCCATCAAAACGTTCTCTAGATGCTTTACGGGGGATGCGTCCAGTGGCTTCTAGTAGTGTGGGAAAATGGCGGAATCATTTGCCACGAGTGGCGGGACAATTGGCATTACACGGCGATCGCGCTATTGCGGAATCTCTCATTGAATACGGTTATGAATCTGATGATTCTTGGCTTGAGGAATTAGAAGGCATAACTCCTGATTATACTGAAAGTCATTGGCCCGAACACTTTACCAAAAAAGAGCTTCAAGACCGTATGAGAAACAAGTATAGTAGAGCTTTTGTGGCATTTTTACGTAGTATTAGTTTGGGCTAAATTATTAATCTTAACCCAGCCATCCTGCAAGATTTTGTTTTTGAGTTTCAGAAGCATTTTCTATTAGTACAACTTCATAACGAGTAGGCTGGGGTTTAGCTAAAGTTGCAGAAACATTTCGTAGCTCATCTTGATGGAAAATAGTAATAGTAATAGTATCTCCTGGCTCATAGTCTTTCAGACGTTCATTGAGATTTTCAGCCGTAGCTCTAATTCCATCTATTGCAAGTAATTCATCATTAGGATCAATTCCCGCAACTCCAGCAGGAGAATCAGCTTCAGTGAATTTAATTATTTCTTTTCCAGCTTCACTATTAACTTTAATTCCTACATAAGGAATAGTTTCTTTCTCGTAAATAGGTTTGATTCTTAAGCCAAAAGGAGCTAAATAATCATCAAAAGGTAGGGCTTCGGTGCTATCTAAATAAAGATTGAAAAATTCACTTAAATCTTGTTCGGCTACTTCTTCAAATACTGCTTGCAAGCCTTCAGGAGTAAAGCCTATTTCTTCCTTCCCATAACGTTCCCACATAATCTGCATCACATTATCCAGGGATTTTTGATTATTATGTTTATTTCTAATCAATAAATCAAGTAATAAGGCAACTAATTCCCCTTTGAGATAGTAAGATATTTGGTTATTATCGCTGTGAGCTTCTCGACGATACAGTTTAATCCAAGCATCAAAACTAGATTCCCCTAAAGGTTGTACATTCCGCCCTGGAGTAGATAAGTATCTAGTAATGTCTTTACTGATATTTTCTAAGAACTTTTTACGACTATAAATTTTGGCTCTTAAAGGAATCAAAATATCATAGTAACTAGTGACCCCTTCACTAAACCAAAGAGATGGAGTATAGTTTTCTTGTTCATAATCAAAACTTTCTAAAGCTTTGGGGCGAATCCTTTTTACATTCCACAGGTGAAAGAATTCGTGAGCAACTAATTGAATAAAACGATTATATCTATCTTGATTTCTAAATCCCAAGCGGGGATAGTTGAGACTACAAGACTCTTTGTGTTCTAAACCACCATAACCACTTCCTGAAAGATGCAGTAAGAA
>JASJDB010000235.1 GCA_030065315.1 Xenococcaceae cyanobacterium MO_167.B52
ATTTCTTCTAAGTTCGCTTGAATAATCTCTGCTTGACTCAAATCGACTCGACTAAAATCTCTTTGTCCTGTTTGATATAGGCATAGCAACTCTTCGCCATTCATTTAACTTGAAATATTTATGTATTGATAATAGTGAGTGATTTATAAACACACAACCTTTAGAGTTCCCGATCTAAGTCATAAACTAACTATTTGTATTAAAAAATAAATACAAAAATGTTGCTAAATAAGGGTTTCTGCTATCAGATTATCTAATTGTTGTTGCATTTGAGAAACAACTAATTGATAACAAGCTTTCACATAATCGCGATCGCTGGCTGCTTTTTTACCATACTTTTCAAACCAGATTGGAAGACAAACTCTCAGGCGAATCGGTACAGGGAGGGGGATATTTGGTAGAGGACCAATAGCTAAACCCCAAGGAAGACCAAGATAAACCGGAAAAACTTGGGGATCAAGATTCAATAACCAAGGCATTCCCCAGCGATGCAGTTGTTGAGCCTGTTCATAAAAATCGGCTAAAACAATTAAAGTGTCGTGTGCCCCAGTAGAAATAATCGGAATAATCGGAACTTTTTGTCTTAAAGCAAGTTTAATAAAGCCTTTTCGTCCTGCCAGATTAATTTTATTTTTCTGACTATAAGGACGGAAGATATCCTGCGCTCCTCCTGGATAAACCAGGACACTAGCATTACTTTCTAATGCTGCGATCGCCATTTTGGGATGAGCCACAATAGCTCCTGTCTGTTCTGCTAACTGAGCTAAAGCGGAATTCATTTTCCAGACATAAGGATGCATTAAGCCATAAGTAGGACGTTGTGTCCCAAAATGGCGAAACCAATCATACATTGCCATGACCATATCTGGGGCAGCCATCCCCCCATTATGAGAACCTACCAAAAGTACCGAGTCACGACGAGGTATATTTTCCCAACCATCACTCTTAACTCGAAAATAATATTGATAAAACCATCCCCAAAAAGGCATGAGATTTTTAATTGTTTGGGGATTTCTTGCCTCTAAAGACCAACCGCGATGATTAATTTTTTTACTCCTAATATCAATTATTAATTTTGAATGATTAATTTATGAAACCCTTTGCCAATTTAGATAGGGTAGTTCGGTGGCAGTATTTTTAATAGCAGATTCGTTTTGAACCAACTGACTACAATTATCCCATGTCCCTTTAACAAACATTTGTTGTGAAGCAGGGTTAATCTCTACTGGTGAAGTAACATTTCCATAAGTCACAGTCTTGCTTTCAAGATTAATTTCTATCTTAGTTTCTGGATTATCTTGGACAAACTTTTGTACTTGTGCAACGATATCTGATGATACGGTTACACAAGGAACACCGATTGCAGTACAGTTACCAAGAAAAATTTCAGCAAAACTTTCCCCAATAATGCCTTTAATTCCCCATCTAGATAAGGATTGAGGTGCGTGTTCTCGAGATGAGCCACAGCCAAAGTTAGCGTTCACTACCAAAATAGTAGCGTTTTCATATTGGGGCAGATCAAAAGGATGTTTCCCTGACTCTTGGACTCGATCATCAGCAAAAGCTTGTTTTCCCAATCCATCAAAGGTAACACAGCGTAAAAAGCGAGCGGGAATAATGCGGTCTGTATCGATATCATTACCAATTACAGGCACTCCCTGACCAATAATTTGTTTGATTTGACTCATAACTTAACATTTAACATTTAACAACACGGCGAGACCTTACGGTAGTCGCTGCGCGATTAGAGATGCTCTCTAACCGAGAGCCTCTCTCGCCGTCATTTAACATTTAACATTTAATCTTGAGCAAGTTTCAAGCTTTTGTATATTTACTAAGGTATATTTATACGTTTTAGCTTACGATATTGGACTTGTCAGGAAATAAAAACAGCACACTCAATTAAGAATGTGCTGGAGGGATTATCAATCATCAAGTCTCAAGGTAGGCATTACAGCCAGTTTGATGATTAATCACCTAATTAAGCCAAAGCTGCCATTTTTACATCATTGTTAGCAAGAACATCTTGTAACTCATCTGCATCAACAGTTTCTTTTTCAACTAGCATTTCTGCTAATTTATCAAGAATGTGACGATTACCAGTCAAAACTTCTTTGGCGCGACGATAAGCTTGATCCACCAAGTTACGAACTTCTTCGTCAATAGCAGCAGCAGTTTCATCAGAGAAATCGCGGTCAGAAGCAATATCACGACCGAGGAAAACGTTACCGTTTTGACGACCCAGAGCCACGGGACCCAAGCGATCGCTCATACCGAAACGAGTCACCATCTGACGTGCTACTCTAGTAACCTGTTGCAAGTCGTTAGAAGCACCAGTAGTTACTTCTTCATCACCGAAAATAATTTCTTCGGCAATGCGACCACCTAAAGCAACTGCCATTTGGTTTTGTAAGTAAGAGCGAGAATATAAACCAGACTCCATTCGGTCTTCGCTAGGAGTGAACCAAGTCAAACCACCAGCACGTCCGCGAGGAATAATGCTAATTTTTTGTACAGGGTCATAATCTGGCATTAGCGCACCAACTAAAGCGTGTCCTGCTTCGTGATAAGCGACTAGTTCTTTGCGTTTTTCGCTCATTACACGGTTTTTCTTCTCAGGACCTGCTAAAACGCGATCAATCGCGTCATTAACTTCGTCCATGGAAATTTCAGTAAGGCTGCGACGAGCTGCTAGAATAGCTGCTTCGTTGAGTAAGTTTGCTAAATCTGCACCAGTAAAACCAGGAGTACGACGGGCAATTTTATCAAGAGCTACATCTTTTCCTAAGGTTTTACCACGAGCGTGTACATTAAGAATTTCGGTACGTCCATTATAATCAGGACGGTCTACCACTACCTGACGGTCAAAACGACCAGGACGCATTAAAGCAGCATCCAAAACATCAGGACGGTTAGTAGCAGCGATGATAATAATACCTGTGTTACCTTCAAAACCATCCATCTCGGTTAGTAACTGGTTAAGAGTTTGTTCTCTCTCATCGTTACCACCTCCTAAGCCAGCACCCCGTTGACGACCAACTGCGTCAATCTCATCAATAAATACGATACAGGGAGCGTTAGCCTTAGCTTGTTCAAATAAATCACGAACGCGGGAAGCACCCACACCAACGAACATTTCTACGAATTCTGAACCAGAGATACTAAAGAAAGGTACGCCAGCTTCCCCTGCAACAGCTTTAGCGAGAAGAGTTTTACCAGTTCCAGGAGGTCCTACTAACAAAACACCTTTAGGAATTTTTGCCCCAATAGCGGTAAAGCGATCGGCATTTTTAAGGAAGTCTACTACTTCAGTAAGTTCTAGTTTGGCTTGTTCGATACCTGCTACATCACCAAAAGTTACTTGAGTTTTGGGTTCCATTTGTACTCTAGCTTTAGATTTGCCAAAGTTCATTGCTTGAGAACCAGGACCGCTTTGAGCTCTTCTGAGTAAGAAGAACAAACCAAAAAGCAACAAAATGGGGAAGAAAAGACTGCTTAAGGCTCTAAACCAGAATCCTTCATCACCTTGGGGTAAAACTGCAATATCTACCTGATTGTCCATCAAAATGTCGATTAGTTGAGGATCATTGGGTAGATTAACTAGGATGGGGTTGCCTTCTTGATCTGTTACGACTGCTTTGGTACGGTCAGCACTGATTTTAACAGTCTCAACTTTGTTGTTTTCGACTTGGTCAATTAATGTGCTGTATGCCCAAGTTTGACGAGCTTGAGGTTGTTTTTCTAGAAAGGAACTGCCAAGGGCTACTACTACTATGGCAAGTAGTACGTATAGTCCTGCATTCCGCCATTTTTTATTGTTGTTTTTGCTCACTCTGTAGCCTCCCTTTGGCTGAGGATAAAAAATTGATTATTTGGATTGCTATTTTTATTGTGACTTGTCATTGAACACTCAACATTTAACATTATCAGCCATTAACAATGAGTTATTAACTTCTTTGGCTAGTTAAGGCTGATGTAGATGTCAAAAAAAGATTATCTATACATTAAGGTTTGAGGTAGTTGTTAACTTATGTTAACGTTTCTCAGGAAATCTTGGCTAGCTTTTTGTAAAAGAAACAACTAAACATAGACTTACGCTAAATTTAAGAGAGTGTAAAAAAAGTTAACAAACATAAAAGTTAGTTATCCTATGGTACTATTCGGTTTCGGAAAAAAATCAACTATCCCATCTCCAGAAGAGTGTTTACCTGGAAGAGACCAGGCGATGGCAGTTCCAGATAAGCACTATGTTAATGGCAATCCTCTAAAACCCCCATTTCCTGCCAACATGGAAAAAGCAGTCTTCGGTTTAGGCTGTTTTTGGGGGGCAGAAAGAAAATTTTGGCAGCAGGAGGGAGTTTATACAACCGCAGTCGGTTATGCTGCTGGTCATACCCCTAATCCTAATTACCGAGAAGTTTGCACGGGAATGACTGGTCATAATGAAGTGGTATTAGTCGTTTATGATCCCGAACAAATTAGTTACGAAAAACTATTAAAAGTATTTTGGGAAAGTCATAACCCCACCCAAGGAATGCGTCAAGGCAATGATACTGGTACACAATATCGTTCTGGTATCTATACTTATACAGAAGAACAAAAGCAACTAGCAGAGGCTTCTAAGGCTACTTATCAACAAGAATTAGCTAAAGCTGGTTACAAAGAAATAACCACTGAAATCTTAGACGCACCAGAATTTTATTATGCGGAAGAGTATCATCAACAGTATCTAGCCAAGAATCCTAATGGATACTGTGGCTTAGGTGGTACTGGCGTTACTTGCCCTGCTTAAACGGTCTGAACTCTATTAATAAATTTTGCCCCGCTTCTGGTAGTCCTATTACTATCAACACAGCAGAATTGAATATACCCCCTATAAAATAGGGGGAGTAATTAAAAATCTCCAACGGCTCGATTGGTGTTTAAGCCAATTTTCATTCTCTATTTTCTGGAGATAAAAGCTGATGGTAAAACCCTACATAAAATTGGTGTTACCAGTAGAGATATAAGCGATCGCTCTCCTGTCGATTAACTTATGATATTTATTTATACTACTGGTATTCAGGTAGAGGAAATTATTTAAACTACTTTTATTTTCAATCGAGATTAGTAACTAAAATGAAAAAGCGTTCGCTGGGAAGCTCCGAAGTTCAAATTACCCCAATTCTCATGGGAACATGGCAAGCAGGGAAAAAAATGTGGGCGGGGATTGACGACAGTGAAAGTATTCGAGCAATTCGGGCTGCTGTAGAAGCAGGAATAACTACCATAGATACGGCAGAGGTTTACGGCGAGGGACATTCAGAGAAAATTGTAGCTCAGGCTGTGTCTGACATTCGCTCTCGCCTAGAATATGCCTCTAAAGTATTTGCCAACCACCTTAAATACAACCAAGTAATCGAAGCTTGTAACCGTTCTTTAAAAAATCTCCAGACAGACTATCTCGATCTCTATCAAATTCATTGGCCCTCTGGTTCGTTTGGTAGTGAATCAGTACCGATAGAAGAAACAATAAGTGCTTTGAATAAACTCAAAGAGGATGGCAAAATCAGAGCGATTGGTGTTTCTAATTTCAACCGCCAACAACTAGAAGAAGCATCTCAGTTTGGCAAAATTGACAGTTTACAGCCACCTTATTCTCTGTTTTGGCGCAAGATCGAAAACGATGCCGTACCTTATTGTATAGAGCATAATATCTCGATTTTGGCTTATTCTTCCTTAGCTCAAGGATTGCTGACGGGCAAATTCAGCCCTGGTCATAAATTTGAGGAAGGAGATCATCGCAGTGCAAATGTTTTATTTCAGGGTGAAAACTTCAAACGCGCTCAACAAGCTTTAAAACAGTTAAAGCCTATTGCTTCAAAGCATAGTTGTACTTTGGCTCAACTTTCTTTAGCTTGGTTAATCGCTCAACCTCAAACTAATGCGATTGCAGGAGCTAGAACCCCAGAACAAGCAGAGGACAATGCTAAAGCAGCACAAGTCACCTTATCTACTGAAGAATTACAGGAAATAGATCGTATTGGCAGACAGGTAACGGATCGCCTCGATGATAATCCTGTGATGTGGGACTGGTAAGTGACTACTCCCGCAGCATAAATGGGTGCGGGCTTCTAACCTCGCGATTAGAACCTTACTACGCTGCGCCACTTGTCTAGAATCATAACAGCTATCACAATTCCCCGACAGCCCGACTTCGTAGTCAATTTCTTTTCCCGATAGACCATCGGTACTACTCATATTACGGAAATACTCATACATCAAAGTAGGTTTGGATTTTTACCGACTCAACTCCTGAGTCGAACCCGTATCCAAGTTGTCATGGTGCGTTGGCTTTGTACGAAGTTACAGCAATTTATAGCTGGATTTTACATACACAAGTATTATATAACGCCTGAAACCTCTGGTATCTAAAGATTCTGTCTCTAAACTGCTTGCCCAGCTTCGTGTTCTGGGTAAACCTATGTCTAATAAGTTATCGCCCTCGCTTTCGACACGAGGAACGAGTGAACTTCTCCCTATGCCTTGAAAGCCATGGGAATTCCTGCTCGGATTTTAAAAGTCTTACCCCTTCAAGCACAAAACGTTAATAGTAAAACAGTAGAATGAAAAAATGCGATCGCTTCTAGTAGCAATGATTTTTTTTATCTTGCCTAATCTAATAAGTTTGAGAATTTCCTGATAGAAATAGCGATCGCATTTTTTCCCTGATTCCCTTTCTACTACAATAGTTTCAGCACCTAATTTTTTTGAGGTTGCTGACTGCTTTATTTGAGAGCTATCTTGAGATTCTAATTCGATGCTGACATTGTTAGTAGTGAGTGGTTAGTAGTTAGTTGCTACTTATTAAATTACTCATTACTTGTTACTGATTACTAAATGAATGCCCAAACTTAGTTTAGGAACAAGATTATTTTTTTCCCACTTGCTAGTGATGATCGTGGGTTTGGGCTGTTTTGCGATCGCAGCAAAGTTTTCTTCTCCCCGTATGTTTGTGGTGCGGTTGGAACAGTTGGAGAAAAGAGGTATTTTTACAGTGCGGTCAGCTAGAACTTATCTGGTAGAAGGATTTAATAATGCTTGGAATCATAGTGCTTTATTGTCTCTGGCAATTGGGGCTAGTGCAGCGGGAGGAATTAGTTACCTAGCATCTGAAAGAATTATGCGCCCTCTTAAAAAAATCGAAGAAATTACTCAGGAGTTTGCTAGGGGAAATTTGCAGGAAAGAATGCCAGAAAGTGAAATTCCAGAGTTAAATCAATTGGGGGTAAGTTTCAATTCTATGGCAAGTAGCATTCAAGATGTGGAACAACGCAGAAGAGATTTAATAAGTGATTTAACCCATGAATTGCGTACACCTTTAACAGTGGTGCGGGGATATTTAGAAGAGTTAGCTGATGGCAGTATCGAACCTTCGGAAGAATTATATTTCAGATTGATTCGAGAAACTAGAAGATTAGAACGATTAATTCACGATTTACAAGAACTTTCTAAGGCTGAAGCAGGTTATTTATCAATCAACTTACAGAAAATTAATTTAATTCCTTTACTAGAATCTTTAGTAACGAGATTTCAAGACCAACTATTGGAAGAAGGTCCTACTTTAGAGTTATATTATCCTTCAGATTTACCCTTGGTTTGTGGAGATATCGATCGCACAGAACAAATATTAGTCAATCTCTTAGGTAATGCCATTCGCTACACGGAAAAAGGCTCGATTACTATTACTGCAAGGAAAGAAAATGGACAAGTTTGGATTGCGATCGCAGATACGGGAGTAGGAATTGCGGATCAGGATTTAGCTTACATTTTTGAGCGGTTTTGGCGTGCTGACCCCTCTAGATCTAGTAATTCTGGTGGTACAGGAATTGGTCTAGCGATCGTTCGTCGTTTAGTACAATTGCAGGGTGGCACTATTAAAGTAACTAGTAAATTAGGCAAAGGAAGTACTTTTAGTTTTTCTCTGCCCATATCTTAATTTGAGTTAGTAGTTAGTAGTTAGTAGTTCGTTCTAAAAGTCCCCCTTAAGTTATGATTTTTTAGTTTGTTTCCATTCAGCTTCTACTTTATCCACACCATAAAATCGTTTCCAAAAAGCATCTCGTAACCAAGTAGGAAAAACCTTATTCATCATAAAAATTAGAATATTGCCACCTGTCGCTAAAATGTATCGAGGACGGGGATTTTTGGCTATGATCGCCCTTATTATTCCTTCAGCAGTTTTTTCAGCAGTCCATCCCAGTAATTCTAGTTGACTATCAATAGCTTCAATATTGGCAAAGATAGGCGCGTAGGGAGTCTGTTTATGATTGGGAATTACTTGCTGAACTTTTTCCCAAGCTACTCGAAAAAAATCGGTGATTACGGGACCTGGCTCGATAACAGAAACCTTGATATTAAAAGCTTTTAATTCCATTCTTAGGACATCGCTAAAGGCTTCTAGGGCAAATTTGGAACAGCTATATATTCCTCCAGCAGGGAAAGGTATCCTACCACCCACAGAGCTAATATTGATAATTCTGCCTCCTCCTTGCTCTCGCATAATGGGAATTAAAGCTTGAGTCAGAATCAAAGGTGCGTGAAAATTGACTGCAAACTGTTCTCGTGCTGCTTCTGGGGGAATCAATTCTATAGGTCCCATCTGTCCATAGCCAGCATTATTTACCAGAATATCAACCTTTTGAAAATTTGCGATCGCTTCTGAGGCTAAGGCTTTTACCTGAGCAACTTCTTTTAAATCTGTAGAGACTACTAATACTGGGGAACCTAATTGTCGGCATTTCTCGGCGACAGCAGTTAGCTTCTCCCGATTACGGGAAGCTAAAACTAGGCTAACACCAGGATATTTACTAGCCAATTTTTCGGCTAAAGCTGCACCAATACCGCTAGAAGCACCAGTAATTAAAATAACTTTATCGGCAATTGACATATCTATTTTTTTGAGGAATTGCTTTTTAAGAATAAGAAACAGATCGCCCTCCGTGGCAAGATCCAGAAGGGCTGAAAAAAATTAAAAAAACTAACTAAGTTTTAGGTGGTAGTAGGGGTAGAAATTTCTGTATCTTCAGAAGTTGAGAAAAATCGTTCTTGAATCCAAGCTGTCAAGATATGGGATAGTAATCCTATTGGTCCTGCAAAAAGACATAGAGACAGAGAGTGAATTGTCCACACACCAGTTTTTTGTCCCTCCCAGTAAATCCAGCGACCAACAAATAAATCAAAGGCTAAAAAATGAACCCATCCTGTAGCTGCAATTCTCTCAGTAGAAAAAAATCGAGCAATATCTGCTAACTGGGGATTAGAAAGAGCTTGAGAAGATTCTGGAGTGATTGAGCCTGAAAAAAGATAGATATACAGACCAGCCAGAGCAACAAATGGTAAGTATGATTCCATGACTTTTTGGGTTATGCTCCATTTGGGTAAGAAAATCATCAAAACCCAAAAAGGAAGAACAAAGATATTGGCAAAATCAAATAGCTGGCTAATTGTCATTATCAGTATGGAGTTAAAGAGTTATCTTAGAGTGATTCTAAATGACACCTACTAAAAACCTAAACAAAGTTATACATAAATCGGATTATGTTTAGGGTTGGGACACGGTGATTTCCCATCAATACGGGGTTCATAAACGCCTGGGGAAACCCCAGGCGACGACCCCTCACGATTCGATTGGCTACTGGCAAGAGAGAGGAAATTGTCCATCTCATTACGATCACTAATAACAAGTGTCTTGGTGCGCGTTCCCTTGCGCCGTTCGACGGCGCGGGGTCGCACCGCAATTTTCTCTAGGGTTTTCATCCAATCAAAAAGTTCTGAACGTCTAACTTTGT
>JASJDB010000236.1 GCA_030065315.1 Xenococcaceae cyanobacterium MO_167.B52
GAGGATTATACCGCCAAGACAATGAACCCTAAATATCTTGAAAAACACTGGAGTTGTCGGCAATTCCTTATTTTGCTTTTTGCAGTGGGGGCTACGGTTTTAGCTTATTTTGATGAAAGTTTTCGAGATGATTACGCAGACTTGATCAAGATATCGATCGGCGGTTACTTGGGTCAAATGCTGCCCAAGAGCGATCGCGATTAAAAAAGAATATTATCTAAATATTGATTTGGGTACGTCATTTCCCACAGAGAGCGGATCACAACATAGCTTTAAGGGTGATTCTCCGATGCTCTTATGACAGCACCCTAGCAAAATAGCAACTCACTAACTTTCTACAGGAAATAAATCTCTAACATCAGCATCTAGCTCTCTACACAATTTAAGAATTCTCATTACAGAAGTCATCCCTCTCTGATTTTCCCAACTTTGAATTGTTGTTTTACTTACTCCAATTGCTCTTGCTAAATCTTCTTGGCTATATCCCTTTTTATTCCTATATTCTGCTAATTTTGATGTTATTTTGATTTTTTCGCTACTCATCCTAATACAAATTACAATAAGACTAAGTTGACAGAGCTAAGGATACTTAGCTAATATATCTTTGTCATAAAGTCAAATGCTGAGTTTTGCAGGACAGAGCATTTGACTCAACTTACGTAGCCAAGTTTACTTGGCTAACTTAATTATGCCACAACAAAAATCCAAAAAAGCGGTAGTAGCTACCGTAAATTATGCTGGCTATGAATTTCCAGGTTTAAAGTTACCTGATGGAAGATATGCCATTGCAGTCTCTCAAGTAGTTGAGCTTTTCCAACGGACTAATGGGGGTTTCCAGTTCGCCAAAGATCATGCCAACAGAGACATTAAATACTTACTAGGCAAAGATTTCCAGTTCGCCAAATCTGCTTCTGAGATCAATCCCAAGAAAGTCAATATTTTAACTCTCGAACAGTTTGGCGAGTTAGTCTTTCATGTAGCATTTCGAGGTAATGAAGTAGCTAAAGCCATACTTAAGGCTTCTGTCACTACCACAATAGAACAAGCTTTTGATATCGCCTTTGAGGGAAAGCGATCGCTTAAAGAATACAATACCAGACTAAATGTCAGAGTCGAGAGTATAGTCAACCGTCGCATTTTAACTAACGCCATTGACAAGTACATTAAAGACCACTTAGAAGAAGTCTCTGCCAATTACATCAAGTGGATTCACAAAAACACGAGCGATACCATTAACCGTATCGTCTTCGGTCGTAGTGCCAAGAAACTTAGGGAGGCTTGGAGCTGCAAAGAAGTACGAGATGCTTTGAAAACTGAGGAATTAATTATCATCGCCAATCTAGAACGTTTAGCAGCAACTCTCATTGAAGAACACGACTATGAGCCACTATCAGCAGTTAAAGAGGCTGGCAACAAAATGTTAATCAAGCAAATCGAGAGGTAGGAGTAATGAGTAATTCAGAAAACATAATTCTCTTGTGCCAGAAAAATGACGAATACCTCAAAACTTTGCAAAAAGCTTTAGTATTCGACGAGCAAGATATTAATAGTTTTGAGAATACTTACCACGAGATGCTATCAGAAATGATAGATAACAATTGGCGAATACATCGCATAGCTGAGGAGTTGAACCAGAAAGAGTTTAGGCGCATTCTCGAAAATATTTAAAAAGTAGGGTGGGCATTGCCCACCTTTTCCCTTGTTCGGTAAACTTTTGGGACTTTTTTTAGCGATCGCATTCTCCAATTTAACTCTGTAGTTCTCTATAAAATACTACATATTACCTAAATGAATGATAAAGCATTTTCTGAGAATCAAAAACTTACATATCCTTGTGCTACTCCACCTTTAATTGCGAACAAAGCATCTTGAAAAATATGATTTCTAATCCAGTAATAGAGATAGTCAGAAAATAGTCTATCTGCCAACCTATACAAGAAACACAAATAGACCTGGGTGGTAAATAATTGTTTTTGAGAAGATTTGCACCTTTTTCTGATAGATATCTTCCTGTAGTGTGAATTGTTTTCCCAGAGTGCATATCGGTTGGAGTTATAAAAGGATACTTTTCACCAAAATAATCAGCATTTTTGGTAGGGGGTGTTCTACCTGTTAGTACCTTTCCTAAATCACCAATTTTGACACTTAACCATTCATTCATTACACTATCTTCTCAGTAATAACAGCTACAGTATTGATAACAATAATTTCTGATAATTTTCTTGTTTTACTTATTCATCCTCTAAAAATAAAGACTCCAAATCACGATAACCACTAACCACTCTAATAATTTCAATACCATCATCAATAACGCGATAGAAAATAATGTATCCAGCCAACGGTAAACCTCGTAAAGATGGTTTGATATCATCATAGCTGCGCCCCATATTGGGAAAATTAGCTAGATTCTTACACTTTTTCTCAAACTCATTAATAAATCTTTCTCCAGCATCCACATTCCGACTAGAAAAATAATCAATTATTTCTTCTAAATCTTTGATAGCTGGTTGAGAAATAATATGACGTTTCATAATTAACTTTCTCTAGCCTGACGTAGCTTATCTCTCAATCTGGCGATTACAGTTTCACCATCAACACCTTCACCTTTATCTAAAGATTCAATACCTTCTTCTATCTTGGCTCTAGTTTCTGTCAGCCATTCTTCATATTCAGACTGTAATCTTTCAAAAACTAAAAACATTTTATCCATCACTTCTTCAGGAGAATTATATTTACCACTAGCTATTTGTGCCTCGATAAACTTTTCCTGTTCTGGTTTTAATTGAATTGTCATTACTATTACCCATACTCACTTAATAATTAATCTAGCCTTTAGCTCTCCAATAACTTAACTACATTCTCAGCAATTCTTTCTTCCAACCCCCTCGCTTCACTATTCAAAATCTCCAACTCTTCATTCAATTCTTCTAACCTCTCAGCAAAATCAAAATCCTCCTCTTCTTTTTCTGCTACCCCTACATATCTTCCAGGGTTTAAACTCCATCCCTGCTCTTTAATTTTATCGATAGTAGCTATACAACATAAACCAGCTACATCAACATATTGCCCTTCTGGAAAATGCTCTTTCAGTAAATCAGAATCATAAACTGTTTCTACTGCTTCCCCTCGGTACAGCCTAACAATATTAGAAACAAACTCAATTTGTTCTGGGGTAAACTCCCGATGCGCTCTGTCTATCTGGTTATATATATGTCTGGCATCGCTAGCAGAGTTAGCCATAACAAACCCTGCCTTTTGGGCATGGTTCAAAAAAGCAAAGAGCTGTCTCGATTTCTTCTCGATGGTTTCTCGGTTTTTTCCCGATTGTATCTTTAAATACAGACAATTAAACAAAAAGGAGAAACAAAATGGCATTAGATTTTGGAACGGCAAGAATTTCAATTCCATCGGGAACTAGAGAAAGAACATTTAATGAATCGGTAGTATTTCCGAGAAATGTAAGAGAGGCGAATGTGGCTCTTCAAGGATTTAAATTAGATTATTCGAGTTCGGATCATCATATTGATACGGTGAAGGTCGATGTAAATCTCAGAAGTTTCAGTGGCAACACGGTGAGATTTAGTGTGACAGTTGATTATGCTGACAAAAATAATGATGATCGATATAACGGTAATGTTGATGTTCTGGTAATTGCCGATCTGTTTTAAATTAGGTGATTTCCAGGAATCATTAGAGCCACCAGTCATCAAGATGCTTCTGAATTCGACGGCTGCAAGTGGGTATGGTCTTTCTGGGAAATCACCTTAAATCCGCTGTAGAAAGCAGGGTTAGTGATTTTGATAAGCAACTAAGCCCGAAATATGGGGTTTTGGTGTAGATAATCCTTGAAATTAGCTTACACTAATTCAATTCGTGGTCGATAACTGTTTTGATGAATCAGGAGAAAACAAGCAATTCCCAATAGGAAATTTTACACTGGTCACAATTTTCTGGAAAATTACTGCTTGATTATTTTGGGATTTTTTTTGGGAAGATAAAGGAGTCATCGAAATTTGGAGGGCAACAAGCTCAGTAGCGTCTAAACAATATCCTGAAAGTTTCCACGAACGAGGGGGGTTAATTCCTCCCTGTTATCAATGCAATAATCTTAAAAAATATATGGTCGATACTAAACCGATTCCATTACCCCATGTTAAAGGAGTTGAGGGGAATTTCTATAAAATTAATCCCCATTTTGTAGTGACCGACAAAGAAGGGCAACGAAGCGACTTTGGCATTCATTTAGATGGTAATGTGCCAGGCTCTATGGGCTGTATTGTGATGAGTCAGCATCGTTTTAAAAACTTTGAATTAGAAATAAAAAAACTTAGAGAAAACACAATCAATCAGATACCTTTATTTTGCCAATATAGCTGATGAAAATTGATATCTTACTTGATATATTACCGCTTTTAGGTGCTGTAGGTGCTGCGATCTGGAGAGTTGCCACCGTTAAGAGTGAGATTTACGATTATGTTGATAAACGGGTTAGTCAGACTAATCAAGAATTGAGGCAATCTATATATGATTTAGAAAAAAAACTCGACAATATAGAGCATTTAGGAGATCGAGAAAGACTAATTATCAATGGCAAAATCGAGAAAATTAATCATAGGAATTTACGGTTAGAAAATTCAATCAGCGACCTTAATAATTACCTTGAAAAAACAGGAGAATTTCGAGCCAGGCGAGGATTATACCGCCAAGACAATGAACCCTAAATATCTTGAAAAACACTGGAGTTGTCGCCAATTCCTTATTTTGCTGTTTGCAGTGGGGGCTACGGTTTTAGCTTACTTTGATACAAATTTTCGAGATGATTACGCAGACTTGATCAAGATATCCATCGGCGGTTACTTGGGTCAAATGCTACCGAGGAACGATCGCGATTAAAAAGAATATTATCTCAAATATTGTACGGTAACTAAATTATTCATTTGTTATCGGTAACAAATTGATGTGTGCGATTCGTTCGGTCTAAATTCAATCTGATGAGACGACAGAGCGCGTGCGATCGCACTACTAGATAAAGGACAAGCTATCATTTCTATCTGTTTAGATATAGTTCATGATTTACTACAATTACAATCAGGAACTTGGGTTAATCTAAAAACAGAGCCAGAAGGAAGGTGATTGCAACATGAGAATGGTAGCTCAAGGAAAATACAAATTACTTTTACTAGGGACTCTTGTTACTGTTAGTTCTCTAAATCTCTTCCTTCCCACAACAGTAACAGGACAAATAAGTACCTCCGCATCCACAGAACGAAAGATTTCCAGTTTAGTGGAGGAAGCTACAAAACTTTATAACCTTTATAACCAAGGAAACTATCAAGAACGGATCCCCTCATTTAAAACACCTTTATTGTTTTTATTCTTCAGACAAGCAGCTTTGGGAAACAAGCACCTCCATTATGCTATCGACCTCGACACCCGAGCCTTACTATATGAATCACAAGGAAGATACAGTGAAGCCGAACCCCTTTTCCGACAAGCCCTGGACATTACTAAAGAGCAACTAGGTCCAGACCACCCCTCTGTTGCGAGCCGCCTCAACAACCTAGCGGCACTCTACTGGAGTCTGGGTAAGATCAACTCAACCCTGACCTATCTCCAACAAGGCCTTGCCATTGAAGAATCTAACCTGGAATATAACCTTCCTGCGGGTTCAGAAGCCCAAAAACAAGCCTATCTCCGCACTCTGGACTGGAGTAATGATGCTCCCATCTCCCTGCACCTCCAAGACGCTCCTCACAACTCAAAAGCTGCTCAACTCGCCTTCACTACCATTGCCCAACGCAAGGGTCGTCTTCTAGATTTTCTCAGTCACAATCAGCAACTCTTACGCCGTAATCTCGACCCCAAAAGTCAACAACTCCTTGATGACCTCAATGGTGCTAAAAGTCAACTGGCCAATCTCTATCACTATCCCCCTTCCCAGATAACTCCTGACTACCACCAAACCATAGAGCAGTTCCACCAACAAATTAGAACCCTCGAAGCTCAACTGAGTCGTCACAGCAGTTTGTATCGTCAAGCCTCCCAACCCATTACCATCAAAACCATTCAACAACAACTCCCTGCCCATACTGCCCTCGTTGAATTTGTCCAATATCAGCCTTATAACCCCAAACAGCAAAGTTGGGATGAACCCCGTTACGCCGTATATCTGCTCCATTCTCAAGGCAGTCCTGTTGGCAGAGACTTAGGCACAGTAGCAGAAATTGAAACAACTTTAAAACTACTCAAACTATCCCTCCAAGACCCCAAAACTCCTCCAGAGCAATTGCAAAACGTTACCCATGAGGTCTACCAGCTCTTGATGGAGCCTATCCGTTCACATCTGGGTAAGACCCGCCAGATCCTCATCGCTCCTGACCAGGAACTAAATACGATTCCTTTTGAAGCCCTAGTTGACCAAAACCAAGAATATTTAGTCCAAAATTACCACATCACCTATCTCACTTCCAGTCGTGACCTAGTGCGGATAGCCCAAGACTATGACAGTGAAACACCACCCTTACTCCTGGGTAATCCCAACTTTACCCAAGCTCTTGCCAGTCCCGTAGCTAGTAATAATATCAATCAGACTAATTCAGAGCGAGCATTACGTTGGTCAGATATTTCCCAATGGTCATTCAGTCCGATTCCTCAAACCGAAACGGAAGTCAAAACCCTGGGGAAATTATTAGGTGTTAAACCCTTAATCCAAGAACAGGCAACCGAAGCAGTAGTTAAACAGACTCAGAGTCCTCAAATTCTTCATATTGCGACTCATGGCTTCTTTCGCAGTAGTAATAATGACCGAACAAGTCAACTGTTACGCTCAGGATTAGTTCTAGCAGGTTTCCAAAACCCAGAGCAATACCAAAACCGCAGGATGGAAGATGGAATTCTCACTGCTCTAGAAGTGACAGGGCTGAATTTAAGAGGAACTGAATTAGTCGTCCTCTCCGCCTGTGAAACGGGACAAGGAGAAGTCAGCAGAGGGGATGGTCTTTATGGACTGAGAAGGGCATTAGTAATAGCTGGAGCCGAAACTCAAGTAATCAGCCTGTGGCGGGTAGATGATAACTCCACCAAAGAGTTGATGATTGCCTACTATCAGAGATTGGAACAGGGGCAGGGAAGAAGTGAGGCCTTGCGTCAAACCCAATTAGCCGTCTTAGAGGGAACTTTAGAAAATATGAGCCAGAAAAAGTATCAACATCCCTATTATTGGGCAGGTTTTATTGCTTCTGGGAATTGGTTACCTATGAGTGAGAAGGAGTAAGATTGACCAGATGACAACCAATGAACTCAAAGATGCTTTACAAACCTATGAAGAGGCGTTGAAAAAATTAGGCAATGGCTCACCAGATCCTAATGAGGCTGCGGCTCAGGTCTTGGCAGTATTAAATGCCAGGGATAAGATCTCAATCTTACTGGAAGAGGGACATTTCGCTGAAGCTGACTGGCAGGTGGAGTTGGTGAATTTAGACCAGGAATTAAAGCAGAAAGCAGCCTCTGTAGCCAAACTCTTCAATTGGGAATTTTATCGTTCTAGTTTAAAGAAAAAAGAACTAAAATCTTGGTGGTGGTATCTCGAAGAAGAAGTTCCGATTCATGTTTGGGATCGTCTAGATTGGCTGTGGCGGGGCCTGACAGTTAGTTTTTGGACAGTAAATCTCGGTTTGTTATTGGATATTGTCCCTCGTTTCTTAATGGCTGGAACAGGTTTTTGGGGAGCTGCCGCCGTCAGTTTTCCCAGTATTCTCACCTTACTCCAAGCCCGTAGTGAATTAACCACAGCAGGTCAGGAAGGTTTTGATAAATTATTAAAACGATTCAAAATACCGCCGCATTTCCGACAGGAAGCGAAGTTGACCACAACTTTTCTCTTGTTTCTCCTTTTAATCGGATTTCGCTGGAATTTACCCCGTATCTCCAACCTCTACAACCAAGCGGGAGTAAATTTACATCGACAAGGGCAACTGGCAGGTGCTGAATCGAAATATCTGCAAGCTCTAGCCATTGATCCTGATAATATCAAGGCCCACTACAACTTAGGCAATCTTTACGAAGATTTACAGCAATTTGACCAAGCCCGCAAGCAATATCAATTTGCCGTCAAGGGTAGTTTCCTCACAGCCCAAAACAACTTAGGCCGTTTATATATCCTCGATAAAAAACCAGACAAAGCAATACCCTTATTATTTAAAGCCTTGAGTCAGACTGGCGACTCACCGATTCGTTTGAGACATACTGTCCTCAAAAATCTCGGTTGGGCTTTGCTGGCAAACAAACAACCAGAACAGGCAAGTAAATACTTACAAGTTGCCGTACAGTTAGGAACTACTGCTGAGGGGATTGAACAAATCAGGTATCGTGGTTCTGCCCATTGTTTACTAGCTCAAAGCTATGAAAAACAACAAAAGCCAGAGGCGGCATTTTCTCAATGGCAAGATTGTTGTCAGTTAGGTTCTATTGAGAATCCCGATGAAGTAGCATGGCTGAGTATGGCTCGTCAACGATTGAAAAAGGAGGGGATTACCTCATGCAGTGGCAACGCATCCAAACTTTAATCCTATTTATTATAGGGCTACTCTTAGTAGCGTTCCTGGCACAGCCAGTACGCTCTATTAGTACCTCACCTAACATGATTGTGGCCTTGCAACCAACCCAACCCCCAGGAAACATTAAGATTAAACGTGCTAAGGACTCCGATTATAAACCTGCTTTTTTGGGGGCAATGTTAGCAGGAGCAGATAACATTCTCTTAGCCCAAGATGCAATCGCCGAAATTATGTGTCAAAATCTGGACAGTTGGCGACCTTCAGGGGGTAGGGAATATCAAGTATCAGCAGGTTGTGGTGGTGGTTCTAGCAGTGGTATTAAGCCGATAGAGGTAGATACCATCGATCCAAGAGCTATTAACGATCCCAATATTCCCTATCTGATTAGCCCCCGTGATACTATCCTCCAACCATCAGCCTCAGGATTAGTTCTGCGTTGGAATCCTGTCAGCGAAGCCAAAAACTATAACGTAAGCCTCATTGGACCAGGAGTAGATTGGAGTCAGGAAACTACTGTTACTCAATTGACCTACAGGGATACCGATGCCCTCAAACCAGGATCTCGTTATTGGCTCATTGTCAGGACCGATGGGGGTCAAAGTTCACGCAATGAAGGACTTTTCGGCTTTACTGTCCTGACCTCTAAACTTGCTGCCGAAGTAGCCACAGGCAAGACCAAAATTGAGCAGAAACAATTATCTCCAGAAGCTAATGCCCTTGCCCTTGCTCGTTTCTATCAAGGTTACGACCTCAATCAAGAAGCAATTACGGTGTTAGAAGCAGCTATTGCCCAAAATACCAAATCAGCAGCTATTTATCGCTTCTTAGGGGATAGCTACAAGTACGTTGGTTTAAATCGCTTGGCAGTAGAGCGTTATCGTCAGGGAATTACCCTCGCCCAAACTACAGGAGATATCGAAAGTGAAGAAGCGATGGAAAATAATTTAAAGATTACCAGTGATATCATTAGAAATTAGAAGTTTTTATCAGAATTAAGTTTGATTAGTTCCAATTAAATTCTGGTTTGGCACACTTTTGCTGAAATTAAGAAAAGGCAATCACTGTCATAGGGTGATTTCTGAGAAAGGTTATACCAATTTTAAACAACACAGATAAAGGACTTAGCTTAATTTATTGGTACATTCTTCTATGGAAATCACCTAGGTTCATTGGTTGTCATCTGGTCAATCTTACTCCTTCTCACTCATAGGTAACCAATTCCCAGAAGCAATAAAACCTGCCCAATAATAGGGATGTTGATACTTTT